>NZ_JBHYMS010000008.1:0-168746 GCF_042743185.1 Inquilinus sp. NPDC058860
CCGCTGGGCCGTGCCGGGCGCGGCGAACAGGAGCATCCGGCCCCGGAACTCGGCCACGGGACCCGAGCCCGGGCCCTCGTCCCACATCCGGTCCAGCATCCGGCGGCCGAAGACCGCGGGAACGCTCACCACGTCGAAGGCGGAGCCGCAGGGCAGGACGACCGGGGCCGCGGGCCGCTCCTCCCAGAGCGCGAGCGTGCTGCGCGGGTACGCACCCGCCGAGGCCAGCCAGGCGGCGCCGTCGGCGGTGACGTCCGAGGCGTGGGGCACTGCGTTGAGGGTGACGTTGCGCGTGCTGCTGCTCATGACGCATACATCTACCCGGCGTGAGGACCCGGCTCCGGCGGGTTGCGGGAAACCGGGACAGGAAGGCGGGGCGAGGAGTATCTTGCCCACCCGCGCGGCATATGCGGCTGTGCTAGTCGGTGCCGGTCCGCGCAGTGCGCGCCGGTCCGCGCCGGTCCGCGCTAGTCGGAGTGGGCGCCGCCGCGCATCAGGTCCCGCCCGAACTCCACCATCTTCTTGGCGTAGTCCTCGGTCCACTCGGCCCGCTCCGCGATGTCCGCCGTCGTCAGCCCCTGCCCGGCCGGCATGTGGCAGGCCTGGCAGACATTGGCGAACAGGGCCGCGCCGTCGGTCTCGGCGAAGGTCGAGGCCGGGCTGAGCATCGGGGCGTCCTGGGCGCCCGCGGCCGCGGACAGCAGCAGGGCGAACAGGATCGCGGCCACGGAGCGGACGATCATGGCAGGGCTCCTCATCGACAGGCTGAAGGCGGTCATGCGGCGATCACGCGGTGGTGCAGCCGCTCGATCGCGTTCAGCGCCGAGAGGATCGCCCCCTCCTGCCAGGCCGGGATGTAGGAGGCGTGCTCGCCGGCCAGCACGATGCGGCCGTCGATCTGGCACAGATTGTCGTAGTGCTGGGTCCGCGCCTCGTCGGTCCAGTCGCCGGCGCAACCCAGGGTGAAGGGCACGCGGTGCCAGGCCACCGAGATCCCGGTCTCGAACTCCGTCTCGTACTGCGGATGGATCTGCTGGCCGTATTCGACCGCGCGGCGCACCCGCTCGGCCGGGTCCATGGCGGTGAACTCGTAGGAGTTCGGGCCGTTCCAGCTGTAGGCGCCGAGCAGCACGCCCTTGCCGCCGAGATTGTAGCCGGTGCTGGGGTAGGAGATCTGCCGGATCGGCAGGTCGGTGTAGCTGATGCCGCCGTAGATCGCCTCGTCCTCCTCCCAGAAGCGGCGCTTGAACTGCAGCCCGACCTTGACCGAGGAGGCATAGGGCACCGCCTCGATCGCCGCCTGCATCTTGGCGCCGATATCGATCGGGATCTGGCTGAGGACGGTCAGCGGGATGGTGCAGACGCACCAGTCGGCCTTGGCCTGCAGCGGGCTGCCTGGGCTTTTCGTGTCCTCATAGGTCACGGTCACCCCGGCCTCGCCCTGCTGGATCCGGGTGACCTTGGCGTTGTACCGGATCAGGCCGCCGAGCTGCGCGGCGAAGGCCTTGCCGATCATGTCCATGCCGCCGACCGGCTGGAACATGGTGGTCTGGAACTCGTAGAGGGCGAAGCTCTGCAGGCTGCGCCACAGCCGTGAATTGAGGATGTCGGACAGGCCGATCGGCTCGCCGGGCACCGGCTCGGCCCCCAGCCCGCCGCCCGCGTCCTTGGCGTAGCCGCGGAACTCGGATGCGGTCTCGCCGGCCTTGTAGGCGTAGTCCTTGTCCAGCGCGCCCCAGGACTTCAGCGCCTGCAACAGGATCTCGCGATCCTCCTTCGACACCGCCTCGTCCAGCCTGCCCTGCTGCGTCGCCTTGGCCAGCAGCTCGGAGACGTGGCCCTGGAAGTCGGTCTTGATCTCGCGGATGCGCTGCGGCTTGCCGCCGAAGCCCTTGGTGTTGTGCAGGAGAGCGTTGTGGTTGAGCTGCTGGAACGGCTCCAGCGCCACGCCCAGGCGCCGGCAATAGGCCAGCACGCCGTGATGATGGTACGGGATGCGCCAGGGCCCGGGGTTGATGTACAGGCCCTGGTCGAAGCCGCAGGTCTGGGTGGCGCCGCCCAGCTCGGTGAAGCGGTCGCCGCCGCGCAGCGTCCAGTTGCGCCCGCCCGGCCGGTCGTTGAACTCCAGCACCTGCACCGAATAGCCGGCCTGGCGCAGCTCCAGCGCCGCGGTCATGCCGGCGAGGCCGGCGCCGAGCACCAGCACCATGGCACCCTTCGGGTCGCCGCTCAGGTCGACCGGCCCCTTGTAGCCGGACTCCGCCGCCAGGCCGAGGCTGGTCATGGCCTGATACATGGCGGCGCTGCCCGCCGTCATCCCGATCAGCGACAGCAGGCCGCGGCGGCTGACGCCGCCCCCCTGTTCCTCTTCCATCGTCCATGCCCCTTCGACAGTCGCGGCGGAGCGATCCGGCCGCGGATGGCGGCCACAGCAAGAACGATGCCAGAAGTGGCAAGAACGATGCCAGAACGGGAAAGCCTTGTCCCCGGCGCCGCCAGGGCCGGTCAGGCTCCCGTCCAGTGCCGAAGCAAAAGGCACCGGATCAGGCAAATATTAGGCAGCAATCAACCCAAGGATTCGGCTTGAATTTTCGCTAAATCAGCCATGGATTCAAGCATTCACCAAGTCGACCGTGAACTCGGCCGGCTGACGGAGCGTCTGGTAGACGACGCAGTAGCGCTCGGTCAGCTTCAGCAGGGTGGCCCGCTGCTCTTCGGTCAGGTCGCCCTCGACCGCGAAGCGCAGTCGGATGGCGCGGAAGCCGACCGGCGCGTCCTTCGCCACGCCCAGCGTGCCGCGGAAGTCGAGATCGCCCTCGGCCGAGACGGTGCCGCCGGTGATCGGCAGGGCCAGCGCCGTGGCCACCGCCTTCAGCGTCACCCCGGCACAGGCCACCAACGCCTCCAGCAGCATGTCGCCGGAGCACAGCGACAGGCCGTCGCCGCCGGTCGCCGGGTGCAGCCCGGCCTCGGCCAGGGCACGGCCGGTCTCGACCTTGCACGTCACGCCCTCCTCGCCCACCCGCCCCTTGGCGCGCAAAGTGATCAGGGCGGCGTCCGGCGCCTCGCGATACTTGTCCTTCAGCGGGGCCTGCAGGGCGCGCAGCGTCTCGGCATCCATCATCGTCTCTCAGATCGTGACGGGCACGGCCGAAGCCCGGGCCCCTGCGGCGCCCGCATCGCGGCCGGCCGCAGCGTCGCGCGGCGGCGCCAGCGAGGATAGCACGGCTTCGCGCAGCCGCAGCAGCTCCGGCGCCCCTGCCCGCTCGGCCCGCGGCAGCGGCACGGCGATGTCGGCCACGATCCGGCCCGGGCGGCCGGCCAGCACCACCACGCGGTCGGCCAGGGCCAGCGCCTCGTCGATGTCGTGCGTCACCAGCACCAGAGTGGGCTGCAGCCAGTCGCGGATCTCCAGCAGGTGGCGGTGCAGGTCGCGCCGGGTGAAGGTGTCGAGCGCGCTGAACGGCTCGTCCAGCAGCAGCACCTGCGGCCGGGCCACCAGAGCGCGGGCGATGGCGACGCGCTGGGCCATGCCGCCGGAGAGCTGGCGCGGCCAGGCCCGGGCGAAGCCGGACAGGCCGACCCGGGCGATCGCCTCCGCCGCCAGCCGCGCCGCCTCGGCCTTGGGCAGCCGGCCGAGGCCGAAGCGGATATTGGCCTCGACGGTCAGCCAGGGCATCAGCCGCGGCTCCTGGAACACCACGCCGACATCCTCGCCCGGCCCGTCGACCGGGTGGCCGGCGACCGACAGCGCGCCGGCCGTCGCCCGCTCCAGCCCGGCGATCAGACGCAAGAGCGTGCTCTTGCCGCAGCCGCTGGCGCCGACCACGGCGACGATGGCGCCGGACTCGACCGCGAGGTCGATGCCGGCCAGGGCGTCGAGCCCGTTCGGATAGCGCTTGGCGACGCCGGTGAGGGAGAGCATGGTCACGCCCCCATTCTCATGAGTTCTCTGGCCTGAAGCCGTCCTGCCAGCGCACCAGCCGGGCGCCGAGCGTGGCCAGGGCCATGTCGCTGAGCTTGCCGAGCACGGCGAACAGCAGGATCGAGGCCAGGATGGTGGCCGGGCGGCCTGTCATCTGCCCGTCGACCAGCAGATAGCCGAGACCCTTGCTGGCGCCCATGAACTCCGCCGCCACCACGAACATCCAGCCGAGGCCCAGCCCGCCGCGCAGGCCGGTGATGTAGGTCGGCAGGGCCGCCGGCAGCAGGATCCGGCGCACCAGGTCCCAGGTGCCGAAGCGGTAGATCCGCCCGACCTCGACCAGCTTGCGGTCGACCGAGGCGATGGCGCCGGCCAGGGTCAGGTAGACCGGGAAGAACACGCCGACCGCGATCAGCAGCACCTTCGGCGTCTCGAAGATGCCGAACCACAGGATGAACAGCGGCGTCCAGGCGATCGACGGGATGCTGCGCAGCGCCTGGATGCTGGGATCCAGCAGGCGGCGGGCCAGCGGCCAGACGCCGGTGGCGGCGCCCAGCGCCGTGCCGGCGGCGGCGCCGAGCAGGAAGCCCCACCACACCCGCCACAGCGTCGCCAGCACATGGTCGAGCAGCACGCCGCGGGTCGCGAGGTCGCCCAGGGTCCGCAGGATCTGCGAGGGCGGCGGCAGCAGGCGGGTGGAGACCAGCCCGAGGGTGGCCAGCACCTCCCAGCCCAGGGCCAGCCCGACCGGCAGGACCAGCCCGACGATCACCGTACCGAGCGCGCCGGCCGCCCTTGGCTCGCGGATCTCGGTTCCGGCCGCGGCTGGGTCAAGGCTGGTCATGGCTGCGCCAGGGCGGTCTTGAAGCGGGCGTCGAGCAGCGCGTCGACCGCGGCCGCGACATCGACCCCGGCATCGATCACCCCCGCCTGCTGCAGCGCCACCCCGGCGCTCAGGATGGTGTCGCGCTTCGGCGCATCGATCGCCGGGCCGGACAGGTCGGTGCGCTCCAGCTGCTTCGCCGCCACCGCGTCGGTCAGGCCGGCGGCCTGGACCAGGGCGGTGCGCAGCTCGTCCGGATGGGCCAGGGCGTAGGTGCGTGCCTGTTCATAGGCGCGGATCACGGTCTCGACGATCTCCGGATGGTCGGCGGCGAACGGCTCGTTCACGTTCAGCACGCCGTAGGTGTTCAGCTCGGGCTTGCGGTAGAACAGCCGCGCCCCCTGCTCCAGCTCCGCCTGCGCCATCATCGGGTCCAGCCCGGCCCAGGCGTCGACCTGGCCGGCGATCAGGGCGTTGCGGCCGTCGGCGTGCTGCAGCAGCACCACCTCGATGTCCTGTTCGGTCAGGCCGTGATCGGCCAAGGCGCGCAGCAGGAAGATGTAGGGGTCGGTGCCGCGGGTGACGGCGACGCGCCTGCCCTTGAGATCCTCGACCGTCTTGACGGGGCTGTCGCCGTTGGTCACCAGCGCCGTCCATTCCGGGCGGGAATAGGAGTAGACGGCCTTGATCGGGCTGCCGTTGATCCGCGCCAGCAGGGCCGCGGCGCCGGCGGTGGAGCCGAACTGGACGCTGCCGGAGTTCAGGAACTCGATCGCCTTGTTGCTGCCGGCGCTCTGCACCCAGGTGACCGACACGCCTTGCGGCTTCAGCGCCTCCTCCAGCCACCCCTTCTCCTTCAGCACCAGGCTGACCGGGTTGTAATAGGCCCAGTCGAGGGTGATGGCGGAGACCGGATCGGCGGCCCGGCCGAGCGCCGGAGCAAGAGCGGCAACGACGATCGAGCCTGCCAGCAGCAGGCGGCGCGACAGGGTGATCATGGTCGGTCCTTTCGGCCGGCAGGATCAACGATCCCGGCCCGTTGTTTGTCGGATGAAATACATTATTTTGGAAATGGTTTATGTCAAATGCATTAAATCACGCAATAACTTTGTTTATAACAGAACGCTCGACAACCGGGACTGCCTTCTGCATAATGAAACAAATTAGGAACAAATTGACCGAAATACCATGGACGACCACGTCGTCGCTGCTTTGTGGCGCGCTTTCGATGCGCGCGACTGGGCCCGCGCCCTGGGTTTGCTGTCCGATGATTTCGTGGCGGATTGGCCGCAGACCAGCGAGCGCGTCCGAGGCGCCGACGCCTTCATTGCCCTGAACGCCAACTACCCCGGCCGCTGGCGCTGCCATCTGCAGGAATTGATCGAGGCGGGAGAACGGGCGGTCTCCCGCGTGCTGATCACCAACGGCAACGACATCGTGCATGCGGTTTCGCTGTACCGCCTGCGCGACGGCCAGATCACCGAGGCGGTGGAGGTGTTCGCCGATGCCGGCGAGCCGCCCTACGACCGCAGCCGCTGGACCGAGCGCTACGAGCTGAAGCTGCCGACGGGGTGAGCTCGCAGGTTGGGTTCGCCGCGGCGAACCCAACATCGCGCAGCAGCACGGTGGTGGGATGCTGGGTTCGCGAATGCGAACCCAACCTACTCGCGAGCTCGCGCCTAACACGCCACCGTCAGCTCGACATACTCCGCCCGCATCGGGTTGTCGCCCGGGGCGACGTTGGTCACCTTGCAGGCCGACACCTGCTCGATCGCCTTGCGCTCGGCGGCCCGGACCTTGGCCCGGGACGGGCCGATCAGGCTCGGCCCCACCAGCCAGGCGCCCCAGGTCGACTGCGTCAGCCGGGTCACGCCGATGTCGAGACCGTTCACCGTCACCGTCCGCGACAGCACGGCAGGCGTCTCGACCGGCGGCTTCTGCGTGCAGCCGAAAAGCGCCAGCGCGATCAGCGCCGCAAGACCGTATCTCACCTGAACCCCCGAAGGTGTTTTTTTCCTTTGCGGGAGACGATATCAGGTTGTCGTCGAAGGATTCCAGCCGGCTCGCGCAAGAATTCGTTCGGCCAGCAGATGATACAGCCCGTGCCGCAGCACCAGCCGCGACCCGGCCCAGGCCAGGCCGACGGCCGGGATCAGGATGGCGAGGCCGCGGGATTCGCCCGTCATCTCCGCCAGCAGCACCAGGGCGGTGACCGGCGAATGGGTGACGCCAGTCAGGTACGCGGCCATGCCGACCAGCATCAGCGAGGGCACCAGGTCCGGACCCACCAGAGGGGCGAAGATCGCGCCGAAGCCGGCGCCGACCGAGAGCGACGGCGCGAACAGGCCGCCCGGGATGCCGGCCGAGGATGCCAGGGCGGTGGCGGCGAACTTGGCCGGGAAGAACCACCAGGCGAGGGCGTGGCCACCTTCCAGCGCCAGCCGCGTCGGCTCGTAGCCGGTGCCGAAGGTGGCGCCGCCGGCGGCCAGGCCGATCAGCCCGGCGACGAGGCCGCAGCTGGCGGCGGCGGCCAGCACCGACCAGCGGCCGAACCGGGCGAACAGCCGCGGCAGCAGCCGGGTCAGCGCCAGGACGCAGCGGCCGAACAGGCCGCCGAGGATGCCGGCGAGCAGCGCCACCACCAGAAAGACCGGAATCGCCCCCGCGGTGAAGTCGAGCGGGTGGCGGCCGAAATAGGTGTAGTCGCCGAGCACGGCGATGGCGACGGCCGAGGACAGGAAGATCGCGGCCAGCACCGCCATGCGGTTGCGGATGTCGAAGCCGCCGACCAGCTCCTCCAGCGCGAAGACGATGCCGGCGAGCGGCGTGTTGAAGGCACCGGCCAGGCCGGCCGCACCACCGGCGGTGATCACCCGCCGCAGCCGCGCCGGGGTGGCGCGCGGGGTCAGGCCGGCCAGGATCACGGCGCCGACCTGCACGGTCGGGCCTTCCCGCCCGATCGAGCCGCCGCAGGCCAAGCCGACCAGGCAGAGCAGGATCTTGCCGATGCCGGTGCGGGCGTTCAGCTGGCTCGGCACCAGCTCGAGCGGCCGGCGCATCGCGGCGATGCATTGCGGGATGCCGCTGCCGGGCGCGGCCGGGAACAGCCGCTGCGCCGCCAGGGCAGAGACGCCGAAGCCGATGGCGCCCAGGATCGGCGCCAGCCACAGCCGGCCGTCGGTGATCCAGAAGAAGAGCTGCTGCGCCTCGTCGGCGGCGCGGGCGAAAGCGACGGCCATGCAGCCGACCAGGATGCCGCCGATCGCAAAGCGCATCATCCGCCGCAAACGTGGCGGCGACAGCAGGCGGCGGAGGGTTCTCGGGGTCAGGTCCGGCGCGTCGCCGGCAGGATGTACCACGGCGACGTCGACGCCGGCGTCAGATGCCGGCGGGGGCCGGTTCCTTGCCCTCGGGCTGGGCCACCCGGAAGCTCTCGCCGCAGCCGCAGCGATCGACCTCGTTCGGGTTGTTGAACACGAAGCGGGCGCCGAACTCTTCCTGGACCCAGTCCATCTCGGTGCCGAGCAGGAACATGATCGCCGAGGGGTCGATCAGGACGGTGACGCCCTTGCTCTCGACCACATCCTCGAACTTCTTCCGCTCCTCGGCATATTCCATGAAGTAGCTGAGGCCGGAGCAGCCGCGCGCCTTGACCCCGACCCGCAGGCCGAGGATCGGCTTCGGCGACTTCGCGATCAGCTCGCGCACGCGGTCGGCGGCGCGGTCGGTCAGGGAAATCGGCGGCGGTAGGGCACGCATCCTGTTCACCTCTCGTCCTCGACCCATAAGATGGGCCGGTCGGGAAAAGACTTCAACGGTTTGCGGCGGCAGGGCTGGCCTGCCCGCCTCCCCTTACATCCCGAGCGCCAGGCGGGCATCCTCGCTGGCGCGCTCGATCGACCAGGGCGGATCCCAGGTCAGGTTGACCTTGGCCTCGGTCACGCCCGGCACCACCGCGGCGCCGCGCTCGACGATCGCCGGCATCGAGCCGGCCACGGGGCAGTTCGGCGCGGTCAGGGTCATGTCGATCTCGACCTTGCCCTCGGGCGACACCTCGACCCGGTAGATCAGCCCAAGCTCGACGATGTTGACCGGCAGCTCCGGATCGAACACCAGGGTCAGGTTGTCGAGCACGGCCGAGCGGGTGGCTTCGACATCGAGCGGATATTCGACCTTGGACAGCGGCGTGACGACATGGATCCAGTCCGGTTCCGGCACGTCGAGCGTGCCGGCGCGCATGAAGTCGTTCAGGCCGAGGCCGTCATCGGGGAAATGGGCGGGTCGCGTCATGATGATGTCGCCTCCCGCGCGGCCAGGTGGCGCCGCGCGATCTCCTTGATCCGTTCGACCATCGAGGCCAGGCCGTTGCGGCGGCCGCTGGTCAGATGGGTGTCGAGGCCGAGCCGGGTGAACAGGCCGCGCAGGTCCATCGCCGCCACCTCCTCCGGCCGGCGGCCGGAGAACACGCCGGTGACGATGGCGATCAGCCCCTTGACGATGCGGGCGTCGCTGTCGCCCTGGAACACGATATGGTCCGGCGCCTGGTCCTCGGGCCTGGCGATCAGCCAGACCTGGCTCTGGCAGCCATGCACCTTGTTGGCCTCGACCCGCTCCGCCTCCGGGAACGGCGGCAGCGCGTCGCCCAGGCTGATGATGTAGGCGTAGCGCTCCTCCCAATCGTCGAGGAGGGAGAAGTTCTCCTCCAGCTCTTCCGGGGACAGCGACATCGTCATCTCGCGAACAGCTTGATCACCTTGTCCAACGCCTCGGCCAACACATCGATCTCGGCCTTGGTGTTGTAAAGCCCGAAAGAGGCGCGCGCCGTGGCCGGCAGGTGCAGCCGCTCCATCAGCGGCTGGGCGCAGTGGTGGCCGGCCCGCACCGCGACGCCGGCCTGGTCGATGACCGTGCCGATGTCGTGCGGATGGGCGCAGTCCATGGTGAAGGAGATGATCGAGGCGCGCTCCCGCGCCCGGCCGACGATGGTCAGGCCCGGCACATGCGACAGCCGCTCGACGCCGTACTCCATCAGGTCGCGCTCATGCGCCGCAATGGTGTCGAGGCCGAGCCCGGTGACGTAGTCGATCGCCGCCTTCAGCGCGATGGTCTGGGCGATGGCCGGGGTGCCGGCCTCGAACTTCGCCGGCAGTTCGGCAAAGGTGGTGCCGGAGAAGCTGACGGTGCGGATCATCTCGCCGCCGCCCTGCCAGGGCGGCATCGCCTCCAGCAGCGCCTCGCGGCCGTACAGGATGCCGATGCCGGTCGGGCCGTACAGCTTGTGGCCGGAGAAGGCGAGGAAGTCGCAGCCCAGCGCCTGGACGTCGACCGGCATGTGGGTGATCGCCTGGGCGGCGTCCAGCAGCACCTTGGCGCCGACCGCATGCGCCCGCTCGATCACCGCCTTGACCGGAACGACGGTGCCGAGCGCGTTCGACATGTAGGCGACGGAGACCAGCCTGGTCCGCGGCGACAGCAGCTTCTCGAACTCGTCGAGCAGGAAGTTGCCGTCGTCGTCGATCGGGGCGACCTTGAGGACCAGCCCCTTCTCCTGCGCCAGCAGCTGCCAGGGCACGATGTTGGAATGATGCTCCAGCACCGAGACGATGATCTCGTCGCCCGGCTGCAGGAAGGCGCGGCCGTAGCTCTGGGCCACCAGGTTGATCGCCTCGGTGGTGCCGCGGGTGTAGACGATCTCCTTGATCGAGGCGGCGTTGATGAAGCGCTTCACCGCCTCGCGCGTCGCCTCGAAGGCGTCGGTCGCGGCGCCGCTGAGATAGTGCAGGCCGCGATGGACGTTGGCGTATTCCTCCTCGTAGACGCGGCTCTCAGCATCGATCACCGAGCGCGGCTTCTGCGCCGAGGCGGCATTGTCGAGATAGACCAGCGGCTTGCCGTAGACGGTGCGCGACAGGATCGGGAAGTCCGCCCGGACGGCGTTCACGTCATAGGCGTTGATGCCGCTCATGTGCAGCCGCGTGTCCATCATCCCTCCTGGTGCCGCGCGGCGAGCCACAGCCCGACCGCGGCCTCGAACTCCTCGCGCACCGCCTCGTCGGCGACCTCCTCCAGCGCCTCGCGCAGGAAGGCCTCGACCAGCATGGCCCGGGCGACGCGCTCGTCGATGCCGCGGGCGCGCAGGTAGAACAGCGCCTCGGCGTCGATCTCGCCGACCGTGGCGCCGTGGCTGCATTTGACGTCGTCGGCGTAGATCTCGAGCTCGGGCTTGCTGTCGATCTCGGCCGTCCTCGACAGCATCAGCGCCCGGTTCAGCTGATAGCCGTCGGTGCGCTGGGCGTCGCGGCGGACGATGATCTTGCCCTGGAAGACGCCCCTGCCCTTGCCGTCCAGCACGCCCTTGAACACCTCGCGCGACCGGCAGTCCGGCACGGCGTGATCGATCAGGGTGGTGGTGTCGATGTGGCGGGTGCCGTCCGCCAGATAGGCGCCGGTGACATGGCCGTTGCCGCCGCGGCCGGTGAAGGTCGCGACCACCTCGGTCCGCGCCAGGTCGGCGCCGAGGCTGAGGGTGAAGCTGTCATAGGTGGCGTCGCGGCCGATGCGGGCGCTGCCGTTCAGCAGATGCACCGCGTTCAGCCCCTCGCTCTGCCGCCGGTAGTGGCGCAGCCGGGCGCCGTCGCCGATCTCCGCCTCGACCACGGCATTGGTGAAATAGCCGGTGCCGTCGGTGCCGTGATAGGCCTCGATCAGCGTCGCCTGACTGTCGGCGCCGGCCAGGATCAGGATCCGGGGGTGGCTCGCCACCGCCACGGCGCCGGGGGCCGTCAGGAAGACCAGGCGGACCGGCGCTTCGATCACCGCGCCGGGAGCGATGCGCAGCACGGCGCCGTCCTCGACCAGGGCGGTGTTCAGCTCGACCAGCGAGGCCGCGTCGGCGGCCGCGGCGAAGCGGGATTCGACCTCGGCGTCGCCGGCCTCCAGCGCCGCGGCGTAGCCGTCGAGGCGCAGCCCCTGCGGCAGGCTGTCGAGATGCGACAGCTCCGGCCGCAGCCGGCCGTTGACGAAGACCATGGCCGGGCCCTGCGCCGGCACGAAGGCGCGCAGCGCCTCCGGCAGCGTCGCGTCCGCCGGCGCCGTGGCGCCGTTCAGGCCCAGCCTCTCCAGCCGCCGCAGGTCGGTGTACTTCCAGGCCTCCTGCTTGCGCGTCGGCAGGCCCAGGCTCTCGAACCGGGCCATCCCCGCCTCGCGGCGACGGGCGACGGTGCTGCGGCCGACGCCGGGCAGCGCCGACCGGCTGGCGGCGAATCGCTCGCGCTGGGCGGCGACGACGGGCGAGATCGCTTCGCTCATCTCTGCCTCACGCGGCCGCCGCCGGCACAACGCCGGCGTAGCCCTTCTCCTCCAGCTCCAGCGCCAGCTCCTTGCCGCCGGACCGGACGATCCGGCCGTCGGCCAGGATATGGACGTGGTCGGGGACGATGTGGCTCAGCAGGCGCTGGTAATGGGTGATCACCAGGAAGGCGCGGTCGGGCGAACGCAGCTTGTTCACGCTCTCGGCCACCACCTTCAGCGCATCGATGTCGAGGCCGCTGTCGGTCTCGTCCAGCACCGCGAGGGCGGGCTCGAGCAGCGCCATCTGCAGCGCCTCGTTGCGCTTCTTCTCGCCGCCGGAGAAGCCGACATTGACCGAGCGCTTCAGCATCTCGGTGTCGATGCCGAGGCCCTTGGCCTTCTCGCGCAGCAGCTTGGTGAACTGCATCGGGTCCAGCTCGGCCTCGCCGCGATGCTTGCGGTGGGCGTTGTAGGCGGTGCGCAGGAAGGTCACTGTGCCGACGCCGGCGACTTCGAGCGGGTACTGGAAGGCCAGGAACAGGCCGGCGCGCGACCGCTCCTCCGGCTCCATCTCCAGCAGGTCCTCGCCCTCGAAGGTGATCGCCCCGCCGGTGACCTCGTAGCCGTCGCGGCCGGCGATGACGTAGCTCAGCGTCGACTTGCCGGAGCCGTTCGGCCCCATGATGGCGTGGATCTCGCCCTTGTTCAGGGCGAGCGAGACACCCTTCAGAATCTCCTTGCCGTCGACGGCGACGTGCAGGTCCTTGATCTCCAGCATTCCGCGTTCCCTCGCCGCTTCACCGCGGCCTGTCCTCGAACAAGATGGCCGCGCAAGCGCGGCGGGTCTCAACCGACCGAGCCTTCCAGGCTGATGCCGACCAGCTTCTGCGCCTCGACCGCGAACTCCATCGGCAGCGCCTGCAGCACCTCGCGGCAGAAGCCGTTGACGATCAGGCCCAGCGCCTCTTCCGTGCCGATGCCGCGCTGGCGGCAGTAGAACAGCACGTCGTCGCTGACCTTGCTGGTGGTCGCCTCATGCTCCACCTGCGCCGTCGGGTTGCGGCTCTCGATATAGGGCACGGTGTGGGCGCCGCACTGGTCGCCGATCAGCAGGCTGTCGCACTGGGTGAAGTTGCGCGCGCCCTCGGCGCCCGGCAGGATCCGCACCAGCCCGCGATAGGTGTTGTCCGACTTCCCGGCCGAGATGCCCTTGGAGATGATCCGGGAGGTCGTGTTCTTCCCGATATGGATCATCTTGGTGCCGGTGTCGGCCTGCTGGCGGTTGTTGGTGATCGCCACCGAGTAGAACTCGCCGACCGAGTTGTCGCCCTGCAGGATGCAGCTCGGGTACTTCCAGGTGATGGCCGAGCCGGTCTCGACCTGGGTCCAGCTGACCTTGGAGTTGCGGCCGCGGCAGGCGGCGCGCTTGGTGACGAAGTTGTAGATGCCGCCCTTGCCCTCCTCGTCGCCCGGATACCAGTTCTGGACGGTGGAGTACTTGATCTCGGCGTCGTCGAGCGTGACCAGCTCGACCACCGCGGCGTGCAGCTGGTTCTCGTCGCGCTGCGGCGCGGTGCAGCCCTCCAGATAGGAGACGTAGCTGCCCTCGTCGGCGATGATCAGGGTGCGCTCGAACTGGCCCGTATTCTCCGCATTGATGCGGAAATAGGTCGACAGCTCCATCGGGCAGCGCACGCCCTTGGGGATGTAGACGAACGACCCGTCGGTGAAGACGGCCGAGTTCAGCGTGGCGAAGTAGTTGTCGGAATAGGGCACCACTGAGCCGAGATACTGGCGCACCAGCTCGGGGTAGCGCTGCACCGCCTCGGAGATCGAGCAGAAGATCACCCCGACCTTCTCCAGCTGCTCCTTGAAGGTGGTGACCACGGAGACGCTGTCGAACACCGCGTCGACGGCGACGCCGGCCAGGCGCTCCTGCTCGCGCAGCGGGATGCCGAGCTTCTCGTAGACGGCCAGGACCTCGGGGTCGACCTCGTCGAGGCTGCCGAGCTTCGGCTTCTTCTTCGGCGCGGCGTAGTAGTAGGCGCCCTGGTAGTCGATCGGCGGGTGGCTGATCCGCGCCCAGTGCGGCTCCTCCATGGTCTGCCACAGCCGGAAGGCGCGCAGCCGCCACTCCAGGAGCCATTCGGGCTCGTTCTTCTTGGCGGAGATGAAGCGGACGGTCTCCTCGGTCAGCCCCTTCGGCGCCGTCTCCATCTCGATGACCGAGACGAAGCCGTGCTTGTAGCGGCTGTTCGTGATCTCTTCGACCTGCCGGACCGTCTCCTGGACCGCCGCCATGCCTCGCTCCTCAACCCTGTGCCAGAACCGATTAACCGAGTGGGCTAGTCGGGTACTCCGATGCGGAAGGCCCCAAAGGTTGCCCCTTGGGAGGCCAATGTTGCCGCCCTTCTCTCGCCAATAGATAGGCGTTTCGGCGGCGAATGCCAGCGAAAACCCGACTGCGAGAGTCGTTCTCAGCCGCGCTCCGCTGGACCCCGGCATGCGGACCGCTCATGCCGGAAGGTCCTTGTATCACATCATGTTGTTGCTGCCGCCCGGCAGCCGGACGGTCAGCCCGTCGAGCTCGTCATTCATGATGATCTGGCAGCCGAGGCGCGAGGTCTTGGTCAGGCCCCAGGCGAGGTCGAGCATGTCTTCCTCGTCCTCCCGCGCCGGCAGCAGCTTCTCGTACCAGTCCGGCTCGACGATCACATGGCAGGTCGAACAGGCCAGCGAGCCCTCGCAGGCACCTTCCAGATCGACGTCGTATTTGTGCGCGATCTCCATGATCGACAGCCCGGCCGGGGCGTCGATCTCGCGCCGGTTCCCGTCCGGCTCGATGAAGATGATCCTGGGCATTCCGGCCCGTACTCCTGCTCGAAGACGTGGTGTTCTACGAAAGCGCCGCAAAGGGGGCAACCGGCGAAACCTCATGCCACCTCTCAAGCGACCGCACGGCTGCGCCTCCGCTGGGACAGATCGGCCCAGGCGGCAACGCAGCGGTCGATCGCCGCGGCGTCGGTTCCAGGGCCCAGGCTGATGCGGATGGCGCTTTCGGCCAGATCCGCCGGCAGCCCCATCGCCTCCAGCACATGGCTGCGGCGGACCTTGCCGGAGCTGCAGGCCGAGCCGGCGCTGACCGCCACGCCAGCGAGGTCGAGCCCCGCGACCTGGGTCTCGGCGGTGACGCCGGGCATGGCGACGCAGCTGGTGTTGGCGACGCGCGGCGCGGCGGCGCCCAGCACCACCGCGCCTTCGGCGGTCAATCTCTGTTCAAGCTCGTCGCGCAGCGCTGCGATCCGCGGCATATCCGCCCGGTCGGCCACGGCCGCCGCGGCGGCGCCGAAGCCGGCGATGCCGGCGACGTTCTCGGTGCCGGCGCGGCGCCTTCCCTCCTGCGCCCCGCCGCGCAGCAGCGGCGCCAGCGGCAGCCCGTCGCGCAGCGCCAGGGCGCCGATGCCCTGCGGCCCGCCCAGCTTGTGGGCGGAGAGGCTGAGAGCATCGATCTCGGCTCCGACCACAGGCAGCGCGATGCGTCCAGCGGCCTGGACCGCGTCACAATGCAGCAGCGCACCGTGACAGCGGGCGATCGCGGCGGCCTCGGCCACCGGCTGGATCACGCCGGTCTCGTTGTTGACCGCCATGATCGAGACGATCGCCGGCTCCGGATCGGCCGCCAGCAGCCGCTCGAGAGCGCCGAGATCGACCCGGCCGTCGCCGCCGGCCGGGATGCGGTCGGTGGCCCAGGCCAGGGCGCTGTCATGCTCGACGGCGGAGGCGAGGACCCGGCGCCGGCCGAGGCCGGTGAGCGCCAGGGCGTTGGCCTCGGTGGCGCCACCGGTGAAGACGATCTGGGCCGGCGTGACGCCGGCGAGGGCCGCGACTCGGGCGCGGCCGGTCTCGACCAGCCGGCGGGCCTCACGGCCGAAACGGTGCACCGAGGACGGGTTGCCGACCGACTCCAGCGCCGCGAGCATGGCGGCGCGCGCCTCCGGCCGCAGCGGCGCGGTGGCGTTGTGGTCGAGATAGACGAGGGTCATGGCGTCCGCCTCATTCGGCGGCGACGGTCACGCCCGGCCCGGAGGGGAACAGATGGCTGGAGCCGAGCACCCGGCGGTTGACCACGTCCTCGACCGTCACCGAGGACAGGTACATGTGGATCTGGTTGCCCAGCTCCTCCCACAGATCGTGGGTCAGGCAGCGGCTCTTGTCGCTGTGGCAGCCGAGCGGGCTGTGCTTCTCGCAGCGGGTGGCCTGGATCGGCTCGTCCACCGCGAAGATGATGTCGGAAATGCGCACCGTGCCGCAGGGCCGGGCCATGAGGTAGCCGCCGCCGGGCCCGCGCACGCTGCGGACCAGGCCGCCGCGGCGCAGCTTGGCGAACAGCTGCTCCAGATATGGCAAGGAGATTTCCTGGCGGAGCGCGATGTCGGCGAGCGCCACCGGCCCGTCGGCCCCGTGCCGTGCCAGGTCGACCATCGCCATGACGGCGTAGCGTCCCTTGGTGCTCAAACGCATCTTCTGCGCCCCCAACGGCCCGACCTGCCCGCCGGACCGGAATTCACTTTGCTGTCCGCGCCCCGGACCGGATGCCCATCGTCTCCGACGGCCCGATCCGCGGCGCAATCCGCGCCTCTCAACCCCGCCCGGTCCGCCATGCCTCGATCAAGACCCTTGAACACGAAGGCCGTCCCGATGCTATACGAACATTTCGCGTGGATCGTGTTGACGGCGGGTGGCCGGCACGGTCTGCGTCGTGGCAGGGTGAGTGACCGCTTAGATATAGATATCCGAGCGCAATGGTCAAGAAAGCCGCCCCACCGCGTCGGTCCGCCACGCCGCCACCTCGAGGAGCTTAACGGCCGATGCCGGACGTCATCTTCAACGGGTCCGAGGGACGCCTCGAAGGCCGCTATACCCCGAGCAAGCGCACCAATGCGCCGATCGCCCTCTTGCTGCATCCCGATCCGCTGGGCGGCGGGACGATGTTCAACAAGATCGTCCACACGCTGTACCAAGCGTTCAAGAAGCACGAATTCACCGTGCTGCGCTTCAACTTCCGCGGCGTCGGCCGCAGCCAGGGCATCCACGACCGCGGCGAGGGCGAGCTGTCCGACGCCGCCTCGGCGCTGGACTGGATGCAGGCGCTGAATCCGAACGCCGAGGCCTGCTGGGTCGGCGGCTTCTCCTTCGGTGCCTGGATCGGCATGCAACTGCTGATGCGCCGGCCGGAGATCGACGGCTTCATCTCGATCGCGCCGCCGGCGAACAAATACGACTTCACCTTCCTGGCGCCCTGCCCCTCCTCCGGCCTGATCGTCCAGGGCGACAAGGACGACCTGGTGCCGCACGACGCGGTGCAGAAGCTGGTCAACAAGCTGTCGCAGCAGAGGGACATCAAGATCGACTACCGGGTGATCCCGGGGGCGAACCACTTCTTCACGCTGCACAACGACCAGTTGCTGGCCCATATCGACGACTACCTGACCAAGTCGGTGAAGCTGGCGCCGCCGCAGGCCGCGGACTGAACCGCACGGCCCCGTGCCGGGCAAGGGGATCGAGCATGGCGACGAACGAAGCCGAGACGCCGAACGCCGACCAGATCGCCTATTGGAACGAGGCCGGAGGATCGGTCTGGGTCGAGATGCAGGCGCAGCTCGACCGCATGACCGCGCCGTTCAGCCGGCAGACGATCGAGGCGCTGGCGCCCGCGGCGGGCGAGCGGCTGCTCGACATCGGCTGCGGCAGCGGCGGTAGCACGCTGGAGCTGGCGCGGCGGGTCGCCCCCGGCGGACAGGTGCTCGGGCTCGACATCTCCGCGCCTATGCTCGGCCTGGCCCGGCGCCGCGCTGCCGAGGCCGGGCTGGACAATGTCCGCTTCGTCGAGGCCGACGCCCAGACCGCCCGCATCGATCCGGGCGGCTATGACGGGCTGTTCTCGCGCTTCGGCGTGATGTTCTTCGACGACCCGGTCGCCGCCTTCGGCAACCTGCACGGCGCGCTGCGGCCGGGCGGGCGCCTCGCCTTCGTCTGCTGGCGCAGCATGGCCGAGAACGGCTGGGCGACGGTGTCGCTGGCCGCGGCGCTGCGCCACCTGCCGGCGCCGCCGCCCCCGGTCCCCGGCGCCCCGGGCGCCTTCGCCTTCGCCGATCCCGACCGGGTCCGCGATATCCTCGGCCGCGCCGGCTTCACCGGGATCGCGGTTACGCCTTTCGACACCAAGGCCGGGGTCGGCGACCTGGAACAGACCCTCTCCCTGGTGCTGCGCAGCGGCCCGGTCGGCGCGCTGCTGCGCGAGCACGAGGACAAGCGGGAGGTCGTCGCCGCCGCGGTGCGCGAGGCGCTGGCGCCGCACCAGACCGCCGACGGCGTGCTGCTGGACACCGCCGCCTGGATCGTCACCGCCACGGCGTGAACCGCCGCGCCCCGATCCATCATTTTGGGGGAAGTTCGGTTTGAGGCACGGGCGGCCCTCGTGCTACAGCCGTTCGGTCAGTCAGCACTGGCAGACTCCAGACACCTTCCGACAAGCAGTCGACGATCATGACCGGATTCCGCTCCGACTTCCTGCGCACCCTCGAGGCGCGCGGCTTCATCCATCAGGTGACGGATGCCGAGGGCCTGGACGCCCTGGCGGCGAAGGGACCGGTCACGGCCTATATCGGCTACGACGCCACGGCGGACAGCCTGCATGTCGGGCATCTGGTGCAGATCATGATGCTCCGCTGGCTGCAGAAGACCGGCGGCCGGCCGATCGCGCTGATGGGCGGCGGCACCACCAAGATCGGCGATCCGACCTTCCGCGACGACGCGCGGCCGCTGCTCGACGACGCCACGATCAACGGCAACATCGCCTCGCTCCGCCGGGTCTTCGCCAGCTTCCTCGATTTCGAGGGCGGCGCGATCATGGTCAACAACGCCGACTGGCTGGACGGCCTGGCCTACATCCCGTTCCTGCGCGAGATCGGCAGCCACTTCACCATCAACCGCATGCTGAGCTTCGATTCGGTGAAGCTGCGGCTGGAGCGTGAGCAGCCGCTGACCTTCCTCGAATTCAACTACATGATCCTGCAGGGCTACGATTTCCTGGAGCTGTCGCGGCGGCACGGCTGCGTGCTGCAGATGGGCGGCTCGGACCAGTGGGGCAACATCGTCAACGGCATCGACCTGACGCGGCGGCTGGCCGGGCGCGAGGTCTACGGCCTGACCTCGCCGCTGCTGACCACTTCCTCCGGCGCCAAGATGGGCAAGACCGCGGCCGGCGCCGTCTGGCTGAACGAGGATCGCCTCCCCCCCTACGACTACTGGCAGTACTGGCGGAACACCGAGGACGCCGATGTCGGCCGGTTCCTCAAGCTGTTCACCGAGCTGCCGCTGGACGAGATCGACCGGCTGGCGGCGCTGGGCGGGGCCGAGATCAACGAGGCCAAGAAGATCCTGGCGACCGAGGCCACGGCGCTGCTGCATGGCCGCGACAAGGCCGAGGCGGCGGCCGAGACCGCCCGCCAGGCCTTCGAGCAGGGCGTGTCGGCCGAGGGCCTGCCCTCGACCGAGGTGCCGCGGGCCGAGCTGGCGGCCGGCATCCAGGCCTTCCGGCTGTTCGTCCGGGCCGGCCTGGCGGCCTCGAACGGCGAGGCCCGGCGGCTGATCCAGGGCGGCGGCGGCCGCGTCAACGACGCCGCCATCACCGATCCGGAGCAGCCGATCGGCGACCGCGACATCGGCGCCGACGGGGTGATCAAGCTGTCCGCCGGCCGCAAGAAGCACGCGCTGGTGCGGCCGGCTTGAAGCGTCCTTCGGCAGGAGATACGTCATCCTCGTAGGTTGGGTCCGCGAATGCGAACCCAACCTACGGGCCATGTGCTTGCAGTCTGCGAGCATTGCGGAGGACCACCAGTCCGGGCAGCATGCCTCCCGAGTCCCGCGCCGCCGCGACGGCGCGGCCGAGTCACGACAGGAGGGGCATGATGATCCGCCATGCGATGGCATCGTTGGCGCTGGCGGCCTGTGCGCTGGGTCCGGTGGCGATCCAGGCCGCATCGCCGCCTGCGGTGGAAGGGGCGGACGGCATGGTGGTGTCGTCGCAGCATCTCGCTTCCGAGGCAGGGGCCGAGATCCTGCGGGCCGGCGGCAACGCCGTCGATGCCGCGGTCGCCACCGGCTACGCCCAGGCCGTCACCAACCCCTGCTGCGCCAATATCGGCGGCGGCGGCTTCATGGTCATCCATCTGGCCCGCGAGAAGCGCGACACCTTCCTGAACTTCCGCGAGACCGCGCCGGCGGCCGCGACCGAGACCATGTATCTCGACGCCGCCGGCAATCCGGTGAAGGGCGCCAGCCTGTACGGCTATCTCGCCGTCGGCGTGCCGGGCAGCGTGCTGGGCCTCGACACCGCGCTGCAGCGCTACGGCACCCTGCCGCGCGAGACGGTGATGGCGCCTGCCGTCAGGCTGGCGCGGGAGGGCTTCATCCTGACTCGCGGCGACACCGACATCCTCGACGCCGGCGCCGCCCTGCTGAAGAAGGACCCCGTGGCCGCAAAGATCTTCTTCCGCCCCGACGGCTCGCCATTCAAGCCGGGCGACCGGCTGGTGCAGACCGATCTGGCCGACACGCTGGAGGCGATCGCCAAGGGCGGGCCCGACGCCTTCTACAAGGGCGCGATCGCGCAGAAGGTCGAGGCGGCGATGAAGGCCAATGGCGGCATCATGACCGCGCAGGACTTCGCCGCCTACACCGTGACTGAGGCGGATCCCGTCACCTGCAGCTATCGCGGCTACGTCTTCGTGTCCTCGCCGCCGCCCTCCTCCGGCGGCACGACCATGTGCGAGATCCTGAACATCCTGGAAGGCTACGACCTGAAGGCGCTGGGCTGGCATTCCGCCGCCGGGGTGCATCTGATGGTCGAGGCGATGCGCCACGCCTATATGGACCGCAACACCTATCTCGGCGATCCGGCCTTCGTGAAGAACCCGCTCGACCGGCTGCTGAGCAAGGACTACGCGGCCCAGATCCGAACGAAGATCCTGCCGGACAAGGCGACGCCGTCCACGGAGGTGCAGCCCGGCGTCCAGCCGCACGAGAAACCGGAAACGACGCACTACTCGGTGGTCGACAAGGACGGCAACGCGGTTTCGGTCACCTACACCATCAACGGGCTGTTCGGCGCCGGGGTGATCGCGCCCGGCACCGGCTTCCTCCTCAACGACGAGATGGACGACTTCACGGTCAAGCCCGGCGTGCCGAACCTGTTCGGCCTGGTCCAGGGCAAGGCCAACGCGATCGCGCCGGGCAAGCGCCCCCTGTCCTCGATGGCGCCGACGCTGGTCACCAAGGACGGCGAGATCGCACTGGTGCTGGGCAGCCCGGGCGGGGCGCGCATCATCACCATCACGCTGCAGGCGGCGCTCAACATGATCGATTTCGGCATGGCGCCGCAGGAGGCGGTGGATGCGCCGCGCATCCACCACCAGTGGCTGCCGGACGAGGTCTTCGCCGAGCCCCGCGCCCTGTCGCCCGACACGGTGAAGCTCCTGGAGCAGATGGGCCACAAGGTGACCGTGCAGTCGCCCTGGGGGGCGGCCGAGCTGATCGCGCTGCAGCCCTCGGCCGTCGCGGCCGCGTCCGGCGCCGCCTCCTCCGGCAACGATCGGGCCTTCGGCGGCAAGATGCTGCCCGGCTTCGTCTACGGCGCCAACGACAACCGCCGCCCGGCCGGGCTGGCGGTGGGCGAGTAGCTACCGGTCGCTGCCGCGGTCGCGCGGCGGCCGCTGCGGCTGGGGCGCCGCCGGCCGCGGCGGGCCGCCCTCCGTGGATGGCGTCTCCTCGAAGAACAGGCGCCGCAGGAAGCCGGGGGCCAGCACCGACAGCGGGTTGACCGAGACCGACGGGTCGGCGAAGGAGCCGCGGATCGAGTAGGTGAAGGCGAACAGCCCGCCGCCCTCGCCGCCGGTCAGGATGTCGCCGATCAGCGGGATCGCGCTGATCACGCTGTTGATGTGGTAGATCGGCACGATGGTGCCGGCCAGGTCGATGGTCTCGGCCCGGAGATCGATCACGCCGTCGAAGGCCAGGCCGAGGTCGCCGCCGGCCCCCCGCCCCTGCTTCAGCGTGACCCGCCGCTGCGCCGCGGCATAGGTGAAGTCGGCGTCGAGCCGGTTGAAGGTCAGCCCGCTGGTGCCGAACAGGTCCTGCAGCCCGGAGGGCGAGGTGGCGGCCAGGAGCCGCGCCATGCCCGGCGCATCGTGCAGCACGAAGCCGCGGGCGTCGAACTGCCCCTCGATCGCGCCGGTGACGCCGTTGCGCGTGCCGGTGGCCAAGAGGCTGCCGCCGGTGATGTTGTCGGCGATGTCGAGGACGCGCAGCGCTTCGCCCGCATCCTCGCTGCGCAGGGTCAGGATCTGCCGGTCCGGCTGGCCCTGCTGCGGCGTCAGGCGCAGATCGATCGGCCGCCCGCCCGGCAGCTGCGCCGCCAGGGTGACGTCCTGCAGGTTGGTGGTGCGGCCGATCGCCCGCCCGTGCACCGCCTTGAGCGAGCGCCTGTCACCCAAGGACAGCTCCCCGACATCGAAGGTGACGTCGATCCGCGGGCCGGGGGCCGGGTCGGCGTCAGGATCGCTCCCGGCATCCGCCTTGCCGCCCTGCCCTGCGGCGCGCCGCTGCTCCAGGACGCCGGAGACGTCGAGATGCGAGCCGGTGAGCGCCAGGCGGTAGCTGTCCGGCCCCAGCACCTCGACCTGGCCCTTGACGTCGTTCGCTCCTTGCCGGAACGAGGCGATGCTGAGCTGCGCCAGCGAGCCGTCGCGGGCGAAGTCGGCGCTGCCGGAGGCGGCGATATCGCCCCCCGAGACGCTGAACTGCGAGACCTTGGCGATGCGGTCGCCGGCCAGGGCCAAGCTGACCGCTGCATCGGCTTTGCCGCCCGCGGGCTTGACCCAGCCGATCGGGTCGATCGCGATTCGGGCGTCGGTGAGGTCGAGCTTCGCGTCGAGCGTCGTTGCCCCGCCGGAACGCTTGGCAAGATCGAGATCGGCGCCGACGGTGCCGTCGACCGGTCCGAAGACCGGGATCTTCAGCGCCTCCCGCGCCGCCGGGGTCAGGGTGGCCTGGGCCGAGACCCTGGTCTGGACCGCCGAATCATCGAACGCCTCGCGCCAGGAGAAGGCGATCGGCACGGCATTGACCTGGGCCTTGCCCGCCAGCGTCATGCCCGACTTGTCGAGCGCCAGCCTGGCATCCGCGCCGGCCAGGTCGTAGCCCGGCTTGACGGCGGCGATGCCGACATTGTCCAGCGTGCCCTCCACCCCCATGCGGATCGCCTCGAACGGCAGGTCGGCGAGCAGCGAGAAGCCGAAGCGCATCCGGGCCGTCGCCCGGCCCGACATGCGGTCCGGCACCAGCCCGACCCTCTTGGCGTAGCCGAGCCGCGGCAGGTCGAGCACGGACATGATCGTCTTCACCGGCCCTTCGACCCGGGCGTCGATGTCGATCACCTGGTCCTTCAGGTCGAGGCCGGTGATGGTGATGTCGGAGGGTTGCAGCGCGATGTCCTGCAGGTGCCCGCCGGCCGTGGCGATGCGCATGGTCGACCGGTTGAAGCTGGCCGCGGCGTTCAGGCCGGTGATCGGCGGCAGCCCGTCGAAATAATGCACCGTCATGTCGCGCGCCTGGATCGTGCCGTCGGCCGCGACCAGGGTCACCGCTTCCGGATCGGAGACCGGAGCCCGGGCGTGCAGGCTGAATTCGGTGCGATCGATGACACCGTCATGCAGGTTGGTGGTGATCCAGTCGCGGGCGCCGCTCGGCACGCCAGGCGGCCACAGGCTGTCCAGCAGGTCGACCGGCAGATCGGTGACGGTCCCGGCCGTGATCGCCTCGATCGTGTCGCCGACCGCGTCGACCTGACCGGACAGCGAGATCTTCGGCCCACCGAGATCGATGCTGAAATCGTCGAGCGTCAAGCGCCGCTTCGGCAGGTCCACCGAGCCCGACAGGCTGGTGCGGGCGGCGCCGAACGATCCGGTCCACAGCGGCGGCAGCTTGAGCCGGGTCTCGATGCTGGTCAGCGAGAATCGCCCCGTCGTCGGCTGGAAGCGGGAATCGAACTCGACCTCGAGCCGGCCCGACACCGGGCTTTCGATCGCCTCCAGCGGCGCCAGAACCGGCGAGATCCGGGTCAGCGCGGCCGGGATGACGTTGGCGAAGGTGACGGTCGCTCTGCCGTTGCGGCTGGCCCGCAGATAATGGATCTCTCCGCCGAGCTGGGCCATCCGGTCGCCGGAGACAACGGACAGCGACGTCCGGCCGTCGACGCCGGTCGCGGTGCGGCTCAGATCGGCCGAGGCCTTGGGCGCGATCCAGCTTCGCCCCAGCACGCGGTCGTCGATGCGGACGCTGCCGTCGACCACGGTCAGGCGGGTCAGCGAGGCGATCGGGCTGTCCTCGCTGCCGACCCGGGCATCGAGCGCCGCCAGCAGATCCTTGACCACGTCGCGGGTCGGCGCCCCTTCCGCCGGCGTCGACGCCCCTTCCTCCCCGGCCTCGCCGCCGCCGAGCCCGAAGCTGAACTCCCCGGCTTCCGTCCGGGTCACCCGCAGATGCGGCCGGATCAGATCGATCCGCAGCGGCGCCACCACCCCGCGCAGCAGCTTCGGCATGCTGACATCGGCCGTTCCTTCCGGCGTCACCGCGACCAGCGTCCCGTCCTTCTGCCGCACGCGCACGTTGCGGGCCGCCAGCACCGCCGGCCGGTCGAACCCCTCCCAGCGCAGGGCCAGCGCGCCGATCTCCACCGAGACGTCGCGCTCGGAGAGAGCCTGCTCGACATAGGGGGTGAGAAAGTCGATCTCCAGCGGCCCGGAGGACAGGCGCCACGCCAGCACGACGGCAGCGAGGGCGAAGCCGGCGACCGCCAGCCCGACGATCTCGGCCAGGATCTTCAGCGCCCTCATCCCGAACGTTTCACCCTCGCTTGACCCGTTCCCGCGGGAACCCGATGCTGCGCCCGCACCTTAGGCACATGGACAGGGTGATGCCACGTTACGAAGCCGAATTGGCCGATGCCGTCTGGCCCCGCGCGGGCGATCCCGACCGTGCCCGGCGCGGAGTCGAACGGTGGCTTGAACGCGCGACCGATCAATCCGATCCCGAGCTTCGCGATTTCTCCCTCGCATTGCCCGGCGACCCGCGGGGACGGGCCTTGCTGGAGGCCGTGTTCGGCGGCAGCCCCTACCTGACCGAGCTGGCGCTGAAGGCCCCGGCGACGATCCGGCGCTTCCTCTCCGACGGCCCGGACGCCGCCGTCGCCGCCGAGCTGGCGGCCCTGCGCGCCGACACCGCCGCCGAGGCCGACACCACCCGGCTGATGCAGGCGTTCCGCCTGGCCAAGCGACGCATCGCCCTCTTGATCGCGCTGGCCGATATCGGCGGGCTGTGGCCGCTGGAGCAGGTCACGGGCGCCCTCTCCGAGCTCGCCGAGACCACCCTGGACCTGGCCACGGCCCATCTCCTGTCCCGCGCCGCGGCGCGCGGCCTGCTGCGCCCGGAAGCCGTGGCGGCGCCGGACGCTTCGGGGCTGATCGTGCTGGGCATGGGCAAGCTGGGCGCGCGCGAGCTGAACTATTCCAGCGATGTCGACCTGATCATCCTCTACGACGCCGACAAGGTGCCGACCGACCGGCCGGACGACCTCGGCCAGACCTTCAGCCGGATGACCCGCGACCTGGTGCGGATCATGGAGGAGCGGACGGTCGACGGCTATGTGTTCCGCACCGATCTGCGGCTGCGGCCCGATCCCGGCGCGACGCCGCCGGCGGTGTCGCTGGCAGCGGCCGAGAGCTACTACACCAGCCTGGCGCAGAGCTGGGAGCGCGCGGCGATGATCAAGGCCCGGCCGGTGGCGGGCGACCGCGCCGCCGGTGACGACTTCCTCGACTTCCTGACGCCCTTCATCTGGCGCCGCAACCTCGATTTCGCGGCGATCCAGGACATCCATGCGATCAAGCGTCAGATCCACCATCATCACGGCCACGGCGCGGTCGCCATCGAGGGCCATGACCTGAAGCTCGGCCGCGGCGGCATCCGCGAGATCGAGTTCTTCGTGCAGATGCAGCAGCTGATCTTCGGCGGCCGCGAGCCCAAGCTGCGCCTGCGCGGCACGGTGGCCGGGCTGGACGCGCTGGCCGAGGCCGGCCGGGTCGACCGCGGCACTGCCGCCAGCCTGGCCGAATGCTACCGCTTCCTGCGCCGCGTCGAGCACCGCATCCAGATGCTGGAGGACCACCAGACCCACGCGCTGCCGGAAGACCCGCGCGAGATCGACGCGCTGGGCCGCTTCCTCGGCTTCCCGGACCCGGCCTCGTTCCGCACCACCCTGACCGACACGCTGCGGCTGGTCGAGAGCCGCTACGCCGAGCTGTTCCAGGAGGATCGCCCGCCCGAAGGCGCTGTTACCCTGGTCTTCGCCGGCGTCGACGACCATCCCGGCACGGTCGAGACGCTGCAGCGTCTGGGCTTCGCCCGGCCGTCGGAGGCGATCGCCGTGGTGCGCGGCTGGTTGCACGGTCGCTACCGGGCCTTGCGCAGCGAGCGGGCGCGCGGCCTGATCACCGGGCTGGTGCCGCGGCTGCTGTCGATCGTCGGCGGCACCGCCGATCCCGACGCCACGCTGCAGCGGCTGGACGGGTTCCTGGCCCGGCTGCCGGCCGGCGTGCAGCTCTTCTCCTTGTTTAACGTCAACCCCGATCTCCTTGATCTCCTTATCGATATACTCGGTTTTGGCGGCCGGATCGCGGATTATCTGACGGCCCATGCCGGCCAGCTCGAGGCGGTGCTGGCGCCGGGTTTCTTCAGCAATCTGCCGGGGCGGGAGCGGCTGCAGGAACGGCTGGCCGCGGAGCTGGCGACAGCGCGCGACTTCGAGGACATGCTCGACGTGCTGCGGCGCTGGACCAACGACCAGCGCTTCCGCGCCGCAGTGCACATCCTGCGGCGCCTGTCCGAGACGCCGACCTGCGCCACGTTCCTGTCCGACGTCACCGAGCTGGCGCTGCAGGCCCTGGTGCCGCGGGTGGAGGCTGAGTTCGCAAGACGGCACGGCCGCTTCCCGGAAGGCGGCCTCGCCCTCCTCGCCATGGGCAAGCTGGGCGGCCGCGAGATGACGATCCGCTCCGACCTCGACCTGATCATGATCCACGACGCCGGCGCCGATCAGATGTCGGACGGCGAGAAGCCGATCGGGCCGATGGTCTACTACACCCGCCTGATCCAGCGCCTGGTCTCGGCGATCACCGCGCCGACCGCGCAGGGCGCGCTGTTTGAGGTCGACATGCGGCTCCGCCCCTCCGGCAATGCCGGGCCGCTGGCCACCAGCCTGGAGGCCTTCAGCGCCTATCAGCGCGGCGACGCCTGGACCTGGGAGCACATGGCCCTGACCCGGGCCCGGGTGATCCATGCCGACGGCCCGCTGCGCGAGCGGATCGAGGCCGAGATCCAGGCACTGCTGGGGCTGCCCCGCGACCCGGACAAGCTGCGCCGCGACATCGCCGAGATGCGCGGCCGGATGGCGCGCCAGCGCGACACCGGCGATGTCTGGAACATCAAGCATTTCCGCGGCGGGCTGGTCGATGTCGAGTTCATCGCCCAGTACCTGCAGCTGCGGCACGCCGCCGAGCATCCGGAGATCCTGCACCAGGCCACCGCCGAGGTGCTGCGCCGCGCCGAGGCCGCTGGCGTCCTGCCGGGAGCGGAGGCGGAGACGTTGCGGCGGGCGCTGGCAACCTGGCAGCGGGTGCAGGCCTTCCTGCGCTTCGCCGTCGAGGACAGGTTCGATCCGGCCGAGGCCTCCGACGCCATGATCCGCGGGCTGCTCCGCGCCGTCGCCGAGGACGCCGCCGCCGACCCGCCGGAGGATCTCGACGCCGCCGCGGCCGGGATGCGGCGCCAGGCGGCCGAGGTGATGGCCGTGTTCGACCGCCTGATCGGGCCGCCGCCGACGGACGAGCTTGCCTCCAAGCCTGCGGCATCCTAGTCAAACGCAGCGAACCGCGCGTGGAGAGACCCGAATGACCGTCGAGATCGGCAAGCCCGCCCCGGACTTCACCCTGCCCAAGGCGGGCAGCGGGACGGTCTCGCTTTCGGCCCTGCGCGGCCGGAAGGTGATCGTCTACTTCTACCCGAAGGCCGACA
Source organism: Inquilinus sp. NPDC058860 (assembly GCF_042743185.1). Classification (NCBI taxonomy): domain Bacteria; kingdom Pseudomonadati; phylum Pseudomonadota; class Alphaproteobacteria; order Rhodospirillales; family Rhodospirillaceae; genus Inquilinus; species Inquilinus sp. NPDC058860. Next base: position 28,227 of record NZ_JBHYMS010000008.1, read on the forward strand.
CCTCGGGCTGCACCAAGGAGGCCTGCGGCTTCAACGACGCGCTGCCGGAGTTCGAGGGCGTCGACGCCGCGATCATCGGCATCTCCAAGGACCCGGTGCCGGCGCTGAACAAGTTCGCGGCGAAATACGGGCTGACCTTCACCCTGGCCTCGGCCAAGGACGACGACACGGTCGAGCGCTACGGCGCCTGGGTCGAGAAGTCGATGTACGGCCGCAAATACATGGGCATCGACCGGTCGACGGTGCTGGTCGACGAGCAGGGCATCGTCCGTGGCCTGTGGCGCGGCGTGCGTGTGCCCGGCCATGTCGAGGCGGTGCTGGCCGCGGCACAGAAGGGGTGACGGCTGCTATTGAGGCGGATGTTCCACCAGGTCGAGCCGTCGCTCGATGCGGTCGAGCCGAGCTTTGATCTTGTCGACGACGTGCCGGTCCTCGACTGTCTCGGCATAGTTCGACGCCTGATCGCGGACGAGGCGGGCCAAGCCGATCTCGATCTGCGCGAGTCGCGATACGATCTCCTGGTCGCGCTCCCTGGATGCGGTCTGCTCGGCCTGGATCCGCTTCAGGTGCTCCAGCACCAGATTGGTGGTTTCGTCGGTCATGTGTGGCCAGAACCTGCCGGTTGCTGTCGCTCAGCCTACACCAGAAATATGGTCGTTCCGCAATTTGTGGAAGAGGTGGTCACGAGGATTTCCCTCGACGAGCTTGGCTAGCCGGCCTCCTTCGCCAGGAAGTCGATGACGGCGCGGACGGCCGGCAACTGGCCACGCCGGGACGGCGTCAACAGCGTCGTCCACACCGTTCCGGCTTCCCACTCCGGCAGGACCGGCGCCAGCGTGCCGGCGGCGCGGGCCTCGGCCGACATGGTCTCGGGTGCGCAGACGACGCCCAGTCCCGCGGCCGCCGCCTTCAGCAGCACGACGGATTCATCGGCCACGAAACCTGACACCGGCGCGACCTGCGCCTCGCGACCGTCGCGGTGGCGCAGCCGCCAGACCGTGGCCGAGGGGCCGGTCAGCAGGCCGTCATGGTCCTTAACATCCGCGGGCTCCTGCGGTATGCCGCGGCGTGCCAGATAGTCCGGCGCCGCCACCAGGGTGATCCGGTCGACGCTCATCCGCCGCTGCACCAGCTCGGAATCCGGCAGCGGCGCGAAATGGCTGCGCACCGCGATGTCGAAGCCCTCCTGCACCAGGTCGACGAAGCGGTCGGTGACGTGGAGCTGCAGCCGGATCTTCGGATAGGCCCGCGCCAGCGCCGGCAGGCGTCCGGAGAGTTCGAACTGCGCGGTCGGCACCGAGGCGGTGATCCGGACCGTGCCGCTGGGCTCGGCCAGGCGGCGGCGGACCACGCTTTCGGCCGCCTCCGCCTCGATCATCGCCGCCTGGGCGTGGTCGTAGAAGTCGCGCCCGAGCTCGGTCAGCACGAAGCTGCGCGAGGTGCGGTGGATCAGCCGGGCGCCGAGCTCCGCCTCCAGCTCGGCGACGCGCTTGCTGATGGTCGATTTCGGCAGCCCCAGCCGCCGTCCCGCCGCGGCGAAGCCGCCGCTGTCCACGGCCCGGACGAACAGGGTCAAGTCGTTGAGGTTGAGCACATCCATTGTCCATATCTGTGGACTTTGGGTTCACGAAAGCACGGCTACAGCCTCAAAGTCCACATGGGCATATTCCTGTGACCGAAACACAGGGAACCCCAACATGGAACCGATCCTCTTCTACGGCGTGCCGTCGGGCTGCTCCTTCGGCTCGATCGTGGCGCTGGAATGGCTCGGCGAGCCGTACCGGCTGAGCCGCATCGAGATGCCGGAGGTGGTGCAGGGCGAGGCCTATCGCCGCCTCAACCCGGTCGGCGAGACGCCGACGCTGATGACGGCGGACGGCCGGGTGATCAGCGAGAGCCTGGCGATCCTGAACCATCTCGGCGCCCGCGGGATCGACAAGGGCCTGTCCTTCGCCCAGGGCACGCCTGGATTCGACCGGCTGAACCAGGCGCTGGGCTTCCTCAACACCGCCTTCTTCAACGCCTTCAGCCCGCTGTGGTATGCGCTGGAGCATGGCGCCGAAGGCGCGGAGCGCAACGCGCTCAGGGCCTATGGCGCGGCCAAGGTGGCGAAGGCTCACGCCGATCTGGAGGCGATGCTGGGTGGCCAGGACTGGCTGCTGGGCGACCGGACGCTGGCCGACGCCTATTTCATCGGCATCGCCCGCTGGACCAAGTATCACGACGTGGTCGACCGCCGCGACTACCCCGGGCTGCAGCGCCTGTTCGAGCGGCTGGAGGCCGACCCGGCCGTGCAGTTCGCCCATGCGATCGAACGCGGCGAACCCGCTCGCGGCACCGGCGGCTTCCGGGGCGAGATCGGCCTGGAGGAGGCGCTGGGCCGGGTGAAGCTGGCGGCCTGACCGCCGCCAGCGTCCTCCGCCTCAGAAGGAATAGGCGTCCATCGCCAGCGCGCCCATGGTGACGCTGGCGTGGAGCCGGCGGCCGGGCAGGTCGCCGGCCCCGAGGGCGACGAAGAAGGGCAGGAAATGCTCGTCCGCCGGATGGTTCTTCGCCGCCTCGGGCGCTAGGCGGCGGTAGTCCAGCAGATCCTCGGTGCGGCCCTCCTCCACCGCCGCGGCCACCCAGTCGATGAACGCCCGGGCCCAGCCGGAGACCGGGGCGTCCGGCCCGCCGCGCCAGTCCAGCGCCCGCAGATTGTGGGTCAGCGACCCCGAGGCCAGGATCATCACCCCGTCGTCCCGCAGCCCGCGCAGCGCCTGGCCCACCGCGTAGTGATGCGCCGGGTCGAGATGCGGCTGGATCGACAGGGTCGCGACCGGGATGTCGGCGGCCGGATACATCCGGCGCAGCGGCACCCAGGCGCCGTGGTCCAGCCCGCGCTTGTCGTCGATCTTGACCGGCAGGCCGGCCGCGGCGATCCGCTCGGCGGCGAGGCGCGCCAGGCCGGGCGCCCCGGCGGCCGGGTAGCGGACCTGGTACAGCGGCTCGGGGAAGCCGTGGAAATCGTGGATCGTCTCCGGCTGCTGCACCGCGCCCAGCGTCGGCACCTCGGTCTCGAAATGGGCGGAGGCCAGCAGGATCGCATCCGGGCGCGGCAGCGACGGCCCGAGCGCGTCGAAGAACCGCCCCGCCGGCTCGTCCGACAGCGCCAGCATCGGCGAGCCGTGGGAGACGAAGAGCGCGGGCATCGTGGACATGATTGATCTCCAGAGCGTTCGGCGCGGATGGCCTCCGCCGATGCCGATATTGGACCTCTCGTCGATTTTGATAATCCGGCGTGACATCAAAAGATTGTTGATCCACCTTTGACAATCATGGATCGCCTGACCACGCTGGACCTGTTCGTGCGGATCGTCGATGCCGGCAGCTTTGCCGCCGGGGCGGAGCAGCTCGGCCTGTCGCGGGCGCTGGCCAGCCGAGCCATCCTGGACCTCGAGACCCGGCTCGGCACCCGTCTGCTGAACCGCACCACCCGCCGGCTGAGCCTGACCGAAGCCGGCGCCGCCTTCCACCGCCGGGCGCAGCGCATCACCGCCGACGTGGCCGAGGCCGAGGAGGAGGCGGCGGCCCTGCACGCCCGGCCGCGCGGGCTGCTGCGGGTCAATGCGCCGATGAGCTTCGGCGTGCTGCATGTCGCCCCGGCCCTGGCCGCCTATCTCGAGCGCTATCCCGAGGTCTCGGTCGACCTGATCCTGAACGACCGCGTCGTCGACCTGCTGGAGGACGGCACCGACCTGGCGATCCGCATCGGCCGGCTGGCCGATTCCTCGCTGATCGCCCGCCGCCTGGCTCCCTGCCGCATCCTGCTCTGCGCCGCCCCGTCCTATCTCGCGGACCATGGCACGCCGGAGCACCCGTCCGATCTCGCCCGGCACCGCTGCATCGCCTACGCCTATGGCGGCGACCGCGGCGACTGGGTGCTGACCGGGCCGGAGGGCGAAGTGCGCGTGCGCGTCAGCGCCCGGCTGCAGATCAACAACGGCGACGCCATCCAGGCGGCGATCCGCGAGGGCTACGGCATCGCCCGGCAGCCGGACTTCATCGCCGCCCCCGATCTCGCGGCCGGCCGGATGGTCCAGGTGCTGCCGGAATGGCGGCTGCCGGAGCTCGGCATCCACGCCGTCTACCCGCCGGCCCGCACCCTGTCGGCCAAGGTCCGCAGCTTCGTCGACTTCCTGGCCGAGCGCTTCGCCCGCCCGTCCTGGAGCCTCGACAGCAGGGGCTGAAGCCGGCAGTGTCGCCGCGTTCCGCAAGCGAGATCCCTATGAGCAAGACCGCCGCCGACATCATCGATTTCGCCATCGCCTCCTCCGAGGATGCGACCTATCGGCCCGATCCGGCCAAGGTCCTGAGCGGCGATCCGCTGCAGACGGTGCGGAGTTTCTACAGCGACCCAACGGGCCAGTTCTCGGCCGGGATCTGGGAGGGCGCCGTCGGATCCTGGCGCGTCGGCTACACCGAGGAGGAGTTCTGTCACCTGCTCTCCGGCACGGTGGAACTGACCGACGGCGCCGGCGCCGCCCGCCGCTTCGAAACCGGGGCCAGCTTCGTCATCCCGGCCGGTTTCGAAGGCACCTGGCGGAACCTGACGCCGGCACGAAAGCTGTACGTGATCTACGAACGAAAAGACTAAGCAACAAGATCGAGTAGGTTGGGTTCGCCTCGGCGAACCCAACGGCGCGGCCGGATGCTGTTGGGTTCGCTGCCGCGAACCCAACCTACGGCGCTACTCCGCCAACGGCTCATAGAAGGCGGCGGCGAAGCCGGCGAGGTCGCGGGCCGGCACGTTGAACGGCCGCTTCAGCCTGGCCCGGAAATAGCGCCGCACCAGCTCGTGATAGGTCGGGATCGGCGCCCTGCCCTGCCGGCCGCATTCCCATTCGAACCAGCGCCGGCCGGCGGCGACATGGCCGATCTCGTCGGTGTAGATGCGGTGCAGGATGCGGGCGCTGTCGGGATCGCCGGCGCGCTCCAGCCGCTCCACGGTCTCCGGCGTCACGTCCAGGCCGCGCGCCTCCAGCACCAGCGGCACGACCGAAAGCCGGCCGAGCAGGTCCTCCGCCGTCTCCTCCGCCGCCTGCCATAGCCCGTCATGCGCCGGCAGGGCGCCGTAGGCGGAACCGAGCTCGCCCAGCCGGCGCGACAGCAGGCCGTGATGCGTCGCCTCCTCGTCGGCGACCTTGACCCAGTCGTCGAAGAACCCCTCCGGCGTCTCCGCCGTGGCGAAGCGGGCGATCAGGTCCCAGGTCAGGTCGATCGCGTTCAGCTCGATATGGGCCAGGGCGTGCAGCAGGGCGATCCGCCCCGCCTCCCCGCCCAGCCGCCGCTTCGGCATGTCGCCCGGTCGCCGCAGCTCTGGCCGCGCCGGCCGGGCCGGGCGCAGCGGCGGGCGGCGCAGGCCCAGCACCGGGACCGCGCGCTGCCGCCAAGCCGCGGCGGCCTGGTGGCTCAGCTCGATCTTGCGCAGCGGATCCGCCGTCTCCAGCACGTCGACGGCGAGGTCGGTCAGGGCGTCCATGCCTCCTCTTACACCAGGATGGCGGCGCCCTGAAATGACGGCGGTCCCGGCCGATCGTCTCAAGACCGGGACCGTCTCGGGATGCCGCCACGAGGCAATGATGTTATCCTGCCGTTGTCTGCCGGCCTCGCGAATGGACGGCGGGCACATGATCATTGCCGAAGCCCGAGATTGTCCCGAGATCCTGTTGTCCCGATGCAGCGCCGATCGCGCCTGCCCCGCCACAGCGCCCCAGCAGATGACCGGCCGGTCCCCGTCGCTCCCGATCGCCGCCGGACCGCCGCGCGCGCCTGACCGGAACGGGCGCGCCGGGATGTCCGGATGCCGCCGATGGCTGCCGCGCCTTCGCCGCGCCGCGACGGCGGGCGCGGCGCTGCTGGCCTTGGCCGGCCCCGGCGGGGCGCTGGCGCAGGATCCGCCCGAGGACAGCCCGGCGGCGGTCCGGCAGGTGGTGATGGGTATCATCAGCTACACCCGCTGGCCGGTCGAGCCGCCACAGCTGCGCCTCTGCGTGATCGGCCCGGCCGACTACGCGGGCGACCTGCTCGCCGGCGCCACGCAGCCCTCCGGGCGGCCGGTCCGGACGGTCCGCCTGGGACTCGACGGGTCGCCCGGCGGGGACTGCGACGTGGTCTATCTCGGCCGGATCGGCGATGCGGAGCGGCGGCAGCTGTTCGCCCGCATGGCCGGCCACGCCGTGCTGAGCATCAGTGAGCAGGACGAGAGCTGCACGGTCGGCAGCATGTTCTGCCTGGACGTCCGGGGCCTCCAGGTCTCGTTCCAGATCAACCTCGATTCCGTGGCCCGGAGCGGCGTGCGGGTGAGCCCGAAAGTGCTGCAGCTCGGCCGGCGCAGGGAGACGTCGCCGTGACCCGGCGGCGCGAGGAGCCGCGGCCGCCGCTGCGGCGGGTGCTGCGGCGGGCGCATCTCGGCGTCGCCCTGCTGGCGGTGACGCTGGCGGGGCTGACCCTGACCGTCGCCGGCTTCGCCGCCCTGCGGGCCTATGCCGGCAGCAACCTGCAGCTGATCGCAGCCTCGATGAGCTACACCGTGGAGGCCGCGGTGGTGTTCAGGGACCGCGCCGCCGCCGAGGAGGCGCTGGGCCTGATCGCCGCCACCGAGGGGGGCGTGACCGAGGCCGATGTCTTCGACGCCCATGGCGCGCTGTTCGCCCATTGGCAGCGCCCCGCCCGGCCGTCTCTGTTCGGAGGGCTGGAGCGCCGCCTGGCGGACATGGTCTTCTCGTCGCCCGTGCGCCAGCCGATCACCCATGACGGCGCGGAGATCGGCCGGGTCGAGCTGCATGGCAGCGCCGCGGGGCTGCTGCGGTTCCTGGCGATCGGTCTGGCGGTGGTGCTGGTCTGCCTGGCCCTGAGCGCCCTGAGCGCCCTCCTGCTGTCGCGTTATCTGGTGGCCGGCATCGTCGGCCCGCTGCACACGCTGGCGACGGTGGCGCACCGGGTCCGCAGCGAGCGGACCTTCGACCGGCGCGTGCCGCCGGCGGCGATCGCCGAGCTGAACGAGCTGGCCGGCGACTTCAACGCGCTGCTCGGCGAGCTCGAAGCCTGGCAGGCCGGGCTGCAGCGCGAGAACGAATCCCTGGCCCATCAGGCCAGCCACGACAGCCTGACCGGCCTGCCGAACCGTGCCCTGTTCGAGGTCCGGCTGCGCACCGCGCTGCAGGAGGCCGAAGCGGCCCATGGCCGGGTCGCGGTGCTGTTCCTCGACAGCGACAACTTCAAGCAGACCAATGACGATCTCGGGCACGCCGCCGGCGACGCGGTCCTGGCCGCCGTCGCCGCCCGGGTGCGGGACCGGCTGCGCAAGACCGACTTGGTGGCGCGGCTGGGTGGCGACGAGTTCGGGGTGCTGCTGGCCCCGGTCACCGAGACCGCCGACGCGCTGCAGGTCGCCGACGACATCCTGGCCAGCCTGCGGCAGCCCATCCGGCTGCCCGACGGCGACGCCGTCACCGCCTCGGTGAGCATCGGCATCGCCGTGTTCCCCGACCATGCCGGGGACGGGGCCACCCTGCTGCGCCAGGCCGACACCGCCATGTATCTCGCCAAACGCCTGCGGCCCGGCGGCCGGGAACTCGCCGCCGGGCCCGACCCATTCGAGGAACGGGGGACCCATCTTGCATCTCGTCACTAGGCGCACCGCCGCCGGGCTGGTCCTGGCCGGCCTTCTCGCCGCGACCCTGGCCGGCTGCCAGTCCGGGCTGACGCCGGCGCAGATCGCGCTGTTGAAGCAGCAGGGCTTCGAGCTGACCGACGCCGGCTGGGAGTTCGGCATGTCGAGCAAGCTGCTGTTCGGCACCAACGAGGCGACGCTGGCCTCCGGCCAGCGCGAATCCATCGGCCAGCTGGCCCGCGCATTGCTGTCGGTCGACATCCACCGGCTGCGGGTCGAGGGCCACACCGACGACTACGGCACGGCGGAGTACAACCAGCAGCTGTCCGAGCGCCGGGCGAAGGCCGTGGCCGAGGCTCTGGTCGCCGCCGGCATCCCCGCCCAGGACCTGCAGGTGGCCGGGATGGGCATGAGCGCGCCGGTCGAGGACAACCGCTCCTCCGCCGGCCGGCGGGAGAACCGCCGTGTCGCGATCATCGTCTCGAACCAGCAGTAGCCGATACCGAGCCCAGGCGACATCGTTACAGAAATATTGCATTCGCCAAAAATACCAGTAAGAGCGAATACACATCCGGCACTGTTCCAGTTCCTGGAACCCCGGCGTCGCGCCTGTCTGCTTCTATGTCGCCGCAGTGCCGGTCAACCGCGACGAATCGATCTGTAATTCCGGGACAGGAGATTGGATTCTTCTTTCCCGATCGGCCAAGCTAATCGGATATCATTGGAAGGGCGTCCGGGATGGTCACTCCGCTCGACAACCGCAGATGGCCGCAGATCAAGCCGGTCCACGCCACCACCAAGACGGACGACTTCCAGCGCAGCGTCGATCGGGCCGACCGTCGGCTCGACGGCGGCGTCATCATCCACAGCATCCAGAACGGCGAGTCGGCGCTCAAGGTCGGGGGCGAGCACGGGTTCTCCCTGGCCGAGCTGACGCTGATGAACCCGAAGCTGGCGAAGAACCCCGGCTGGATCCAGCGCGGCGACACCCTGATCCTGGTCGACAAGGCCCTGTTCAAGGAGGTCACCGACGCGATCAAGACCGTCGAGCAGGCATCGCAGAACAAGGGCTCGCGGGTCGCCGCGGAAACGGCGGGCGAGCTGCGCCAGAAAGCGGAGCTGCAGCTGGCGCCCGGCTTCATCGAGGCCGGGCTGCCGGTCGCCTGGGACAAGGCCAAGCTGAAGGCGGCGCTGGACGCGCACGAGCAGCCGGTCGCCGGGCTGGGCAGGCGCCAGCCGGGCTTCGCCGAGATCGCCTCGCGCGCCAAGCTCTCCGCCCAATCCGATCTCGACACGGTGTTCGAGCCGCTGCGGGCCTCGATCGCGGCGGCCCGGCACAGCGGCGACTGGAGCGGGGTCCAGGCCGAAGCCGAGACGCATCTGGCGGCGCTGTCCAAGGGCAGCCCGGACCTCAAGGCGGCGATCGACGGGCTGACCGACCTGCTGATCCAGGGCGGCCCGAAGCAGGGCTCGAAGACCGATCCCGGCTACGAGACGGCGATCAGGACCGCGCAGACCCAATTGCTGACCGAGCGGCCGGCCAAGCCGATCCTCGACCTGGCGGCGAAGCACCAGAAGACGGTGGTCGGCAGCGACATCGCCAAGCCGGAATACAGCAGCGCCATCGCGCCGGAGCTGACCAAGGCGGAGGAGGTCACGCGCGACCGGCCCGGCCACACCGTGTCGCCGGAATGGGCGACGCAGATCCTGGGCGACCCGAAGGTCCAGTCGGCGCTGGACACGGTGATCCAGGACTACCCGGACGGCCCGGCCCAGCGCGGGGCGAAGACCATCGACACGCTGTCGGCCCTGTCCGACCGGACCGGCCGGACCAAGGACGGCGAGAAGATCGTCGACCGCTACGCCAGCCAGCTGGTGGCGATGGCCGAGAAGGCAGGACGGAACGGCGCCGGCATCTCGCCCGATTTCGTCCAGGAGTTCGGCAGCGCCTTCAAGGACAGCATCGCCGCCGGCCGCACGCCGACGCTCGCCATCCGGGTCGCCTACCATCTCGAGAAGAACGGCCATCTCGACGAGGCCAGCCTGCTGCTGGACCAGACGGGCCAAGGGGTGAAGGACCAGGTCAAGCACACCGGGGACACCGGCAAGACCTTCAAGTCCGACGTGCTCTATCCGAACCAGGTCGCCGCACCCGGCGCAGACGACCAGCAGAAGCTGGCCGGGCTGCAGGGCCTGCTGGAGCAGCAGAAGCCGCTGGTCGACAGGCTGGACCAGGCCGGCGCCTCGCTGGTGCTGACCCGCGCCGCCATCGAGAACGCCCCCCGCGACCTGCTGGACGGGCTGCCCGGCGGCGGCACCGTGGACGAGGCCTACGGCACGCTGGTGAAGGAGGCCGGCACCGACGGCAGCGATGTCAACCTGGCGCTGCGCCTCAGCCCGAAGGCCGCGGTCGAATGGGGCCGCATGGTGCAGCAGGACCAGCGCGAGCAGGTCGGGACGCTGCCAGACAAGGAGCTCGACCAGATCCTGGCCAGGCTGGACAAGCTGCCGGCCGACGATCCGGCGGCCGAGATCCGGGAGAAGCTGGGCAAGGGCGACGCGGCGCGCCGCGCGCTGCGGGCCGATCCAGACCTGACCCTGACGCTGATCCAGCAGCTCGGCGGCCAGGATGCCGAGAACGGCGCCGAGGTGCCGAAGCAGCCAACCGGCATGTTCATCGTCCGCAACGGCGACGACTTCATCCGGGCGATGCAGGGCGCGCCGGCCACGCCGCTGACCTCGATCTTCTCCGCCATCGGCGGCGTCGAGTTCATCCGGCCGAAGGAGACGCTGGACGTGATCACCGGCGCGCCAACGCTGGACCCGAAGACCATCAACAACGCCTGGGGCTACTGGTTCGCCGGCAATGCCTGGAAGACCTGGAAGGTGTCGCTGGGCAAGCCGACCCCGATCATGGGGCCGATCCTCGACAAGAGCCTGATGCCGCTGACCCTGGCCACCACCGCCGAGGCCCTGGTGCATGGCCGCCCGCTCGACGCCGTGTCCTGGCTGCCGGCGATCATCGGCAGCCTGAAATCGGTCGGCCCCAAGACCGGCGGCGCGCTGTGGCTGCTGACCGCGATCGCCGTGGTCGGCAAGTCGCAATACACCCGGGTGAAGGCGTCGAACCACACCGAGCCGATGCTGGGCGCCTGGCTGAAGTCGGCATACCCAGACGTCGACAAGCCCGAGAGTCTGGCCAATTGCGACGAGGAGGGCCGGCCCTTCCTGGCGATGCTGCCGACGCTGGGCAAGCGGCTGGGTTTCAAGCAGGACGAGCTGCCGCAGCTGGTCGACTGGCTGTACCAGCTGCCGGTGCGCAAGCGCGACTTCTTCATCGACAACGCCCTGCAGGTCGAGCCGAACGACAAGGGCGAATACCCGATGGGCCAGTACGACGCCAATGCCCGCCGCGGCCCGAACATCCAGCGCTACCAGATCCACACCATCGAGGACGTGGTGCTGTTCGCCGAGCAGTACGACTTCGAGCTGCCGAAGCCGCCGGGCGCCGCCCAGCCGGAACCGGAGAAGACGGAGAAGAGCCCCTCCCCCTCTCCCACCGAATCCCGGCAGCCCTGGCAGTATGACTGGATCCTGCCGACGCCGTCCGCGACGCCGCGCGACTGACCTTAGGCCGTGCCGGTCATCACCGCGGCGAACTGCTCCATCGCCCAGTCGACCTGGTCGCGGGTGATCACCAGCGGCGGCGCGATGCGGATCGTGTCGCCATGGGTGTCCTTGGCCAACACGCCCCGCTTCTGCAGCGCCTCGCAGTAGCGGCGGGCGCCGCCGGCCTCCGGATGCAGCTCGACCGCCAGCATCAGGCCGCGGCCCCTCACCTCGCGGATCAGGTTGCTGCGCAGCCCGGCCAGCTGGGCCTGGAAGTAGTCGCCCTGGCGCTCGGCGTTCTCGATCATGCCCTCCTCGACCAGCACCTTCAGCGCGGTGCGGGCGACGGCGCAGGCCAGCGGGTTGCCGCCGAAGGTGCTGCCGTGCTGGCCGGGCTTGAGCACGCCCAGCACCTCGGAGTTCGAGAGCACGGCCGAGACCGGGTAGAAGCCGCCGGACAGCGCCTTGCCGACCAGGGTGACATCGGCCTCGATGCCCTCATGCGCCTCGGCCAGCAGCTTGCCGGTGCGGCCGAGCCCGGTCTGGATCTCGTCCAGGATCAGGGTGACGTTGTGGCGGGTGCACAGCTCGCGCACGGTCCTGAAGTAGCCGGCCGGCGGGATCACCACCCCGGCCTCGCCCTGGATCGGCTCGACCAGGAAGGCCACGGTGTCCGGGGTGATCGCGGCCTCGAAGGCGGCGGCGTCGCCGAAGGGCACCACCTTGAAGCCGGGCGCGAAGGGCCCGAAACCGCCCCGCGCATCCGGGTCGGTCGAGAAGCCGACGATGCCGAGCGTGCGGCCGTGGAAGTTGTTCTCGCAGACGATGATCTCGGCCTGGCCATCGGGCACGCCCTTGACCTCGTAGCCCCACTTGCGGACCGCCTTGACCGCCGACTCCACCGCCTCGGCGCCGCTGTTCATCGGCAGCACCTTGTGCGAGCCGGTGAGCGCCGCGATCTCGTCGTAGAACAGCGCCAGCTGGTCGTTGCGGAAGGCGCGCGAGGTCAGGGTCAGCTTCTGCGCCTGCTCGACCATCGCCGCCAGGATCTTCGGGTGGCAATGGCCCTGGTTGACCGCGGAATAGGCCGACAGGCAGTCGAGATAGCGGTTGCCGTCGACATCCCAGACCCAGACGCCCTCGCCGCGCGACAGCACGACGTCGAGCGGCTTGTAGTTGTGCGCGCCGAGACGGGCTTCGGTCTCGATGAGGCGACTTGCCGTCGTGGCCATGATCCTGCTCCTGTCCCGTCTCTTACTGCGCGCCCGAGGCCGCGCGCTCCAACGCCCCGGCCGGCTCGATGATCTGCCGGCCGAACAGGCTGGAGACCAGGTCGACCAGCAGCAGGGCGCTCCTGCCGCGGTCGTCGAGGAAGGGGTTCAGCTCGACCACGTCGAGCGACCCGACCAGGCCGCTGTCGTACAGCATCTCCATGATCAGATGAGCCTCGCGGTAGGTCGCCCCGCCCGGCACGGTGGTGCCGACGCCCGGCGCGATCGACGGGTCGAGGAAGTCGACGTCCAGGCTGACATGCAGCACGCCGCCGCTGGCCGCGACCTTGTCGAGGATCCGGCGCATCAGCACCGAGACGCCGTATTCGTCGACCAGGCGCATGTCGAACACCTCGACGCCGCGGCGGCGCAGCAGCGCCCGCTCCTCGCGGTCGATCGAGCGGGCGCCGAGGATGGTCAGGTTCTGCGGGTCCAGGCGCTCGCGCGGCTCGGCCCCGAACACGTCGTCGAGGCCGGGCTCGCCGCACAGCAGGGCGGCCGACATGCCGTGCATGTTGCCGGAGGGCGTGGTCGCCGGGGTGTTGAAGTCGGCATGGGCGTCGAGCCACAGCACGAACAGCTCGCGCCCGGCCTCGCGGCAATGGCGCAGCACGCCGTTGACCGTGCCCATCGACAGGCTGTGGTCGCCGCCGAGGAAGATCGGCAGCGTGCCCTGCTGCATCAGCGCATGGGCGCGGTCGCTGAGCACCCGGGCCCAGCCCGCGATCTCCGGCAGGAAGCGCATCTGCGGCGTCTCGGCGACGGCCGGCAGCGGCCGCGCGGGCGCCACGTCGCCCTGGTCCTCGACCTCGAAGCCGAGGCCCTGCAGGCTCGGCAGCAGGCCGGCGGTGCGCAGCCCGGCCGGGCCCATCACGGCGCCGCGATGCCCGGCCCCGACTTCGACCGGCGCGCCCACCAGGGCGATGCGCGAGGGCCGCTGCTGCGTGCGATCGGTTCCGTCCATGTCCTGCCATCCCTGTCGGCGGGGTTCGAGGCCCGATTATCCGCCCGCGAGGAGGTGACATAAAGATGGCATCTTGGCTATTTTGCTCAATGGATCGAGCAGATTGGCAAGGGGCGTTGATCAGAATGGACGATCTCGACCACAAGCTGCTGTCGCTGCTGCGGGCCGACGCCCGCACCCCGGTCTCCACCCTCGCGCCGGCGCTCGGGGTCTCCCGCGCCACGGTGCGGGCCCGGATCGACCGGCTGGTCGACACCGGCGTGATCCAGGGCTTCACCATCGTGGTCAAGGCCGGCAGCCAGCCGAACCCGATCCGCGCCATCACCATGATCGAGGTCGAGGGCCAGGCCGCCGACCGGGTGATGCAGCGGCTGCGCGGATTCCCGGAGGTGCGGGCCCTGCATTCGACCAACGGCCGCTGGGATATCCTGGCGGAGATCGAGACGGCGACGCTGGAGGAATTCGACCAGACGCTGCGCCGGATCCGGCAGATCGACGGCATCTCGCAGACCGAGACCAGCCTGATGCTATCGTCGATCCGGACGCGGACCGAAGCGGCATGAGGCCGGCGAATTCGTCGTACATTTATCACGAAACATTTGTGCGTCGGCGGCGTTGAACATGCCGACCCGCTCGGCTAGGGATTGCAGCCGACCGACCCACCGCATCGAGGAAGACGGACGATGAGAATCAGCCCGCGCGTGCAGAAGATCCTGTCGAACTACGACAGCGAAAACCCGGCCGTGAAGGCCAAGCTCGCGCAGCTCCTGATGAACGGCCGTCTCGGCGGCACCGGCAAGATGATCATCCTGCCGGTCGACCAGGGGATCGAGCACGGGCCAGCCCGCAGCTTCGCCGTGAATCCCGGCGGCTACGACCCGTTCTACCATCACCAGCTGGCGATCGATGCCGGGCTGAATGCCTATGCCGCGCCGCTCGGCCAGCTCGAGGTCTCGACCGGCAAGCTGTACGGCCAGGTCCCGACCATCCTGAAGCTGAACCACTCGAACAGCCTGTCCCGCCTGAAGGAAGACGCCGACCAGGCGATCTTCGGGTCGGTCGAGGACGCGCTGCGGCTGGGCTGCACCGCCATCGGCTTCACCATCTATCCCGGCTCGGACCAGGGGCTGGAGCAGATGGAGGAGATCGCCGAGCTGATCCGCGAGGCCAAGGCGGTCGGCCTGCCGACCGTGCTGTGGTCCTATCCGCGCGGCGGGGCCATCACCAAGGACGGCGAGACCGCGATCGACGTGGTGGCCTATGCCGCGCATCTGGCCAGCCAGCTCGGCGCCCATGTTATCAAGGTGAAGCTGCCGACCGACTTCATCGAGCAGAAGGAAGCCAAGAAGGAGTTCGACGGCGCCAGGATCGCGATCGGCACCCAGGCCGAGCGCGTCGCCGAGGTCATGCGCTCCTGCTTCGCCGGCCGCCGCATCGTCGTGTTCTCCGGCGGCGCCGCCAAGGACACGGAATCGGTGCTGGCCGACGCCCGCGCCATCCGCGATGGTGGCGGCAACGGCTCGATCATCGGCCGCAACTGTTTCCGCCGGCCGCGGGAAGAGGCGCTGCAACTGCTGGATACCCTGGTCCGCATCTTCCAGGGCAAGGAATAGACCCTGAGCGACTCCCGCATCTACATCGCGATCCCGCCGGAGCTCGATCCGGCGGTGCTCGCGGCCGCCCTCGGCGCCGGCGACGTCGCCTGCGTCGAGATGGCGGTGCCGGCCGATCCGGCCGCGGCCAAGGCCGCGGTCGACCGGCTGCGCGGCATCGCCCAGGAGCAGGGCGTCGCCTTCCTGCTGCGCGACGATGCGGCGCTGGCCGCACGGTCGGGCTGCGACGGCGTCGTGGTCGGCCCCGGCGGCTATGCCGCGGCGCGCAAGGCCGTCGGCAATCAGGCGATCGTCGGCGTGCTGGCCGGCACCAGCCGGCACGAGGCGATGGAGGCCGGCGAGGCCGGCGCCGACTTCATCGGCTTCGACGCCGATGCCGAGATCGTGTCCTGGTGGACCGAGATGATGGAAGTGCCCTGCGTCGCCGCGGTCCCCGAGGCGGATTTCCGGCGTGTGACGGCGGAGGGCTGGACCGATCCGGAGGCGGCCGAGGCGGCGATCCGGAGCGTGGGCTGAAGCGGTCGGCATCTCGGAGGTCACCCGATTTGCTATCCGGTAATGAAATCGTATATACTTCCTCAGTATCTTCGGATGCGGGATGATTGCCATGCCGAAAGAAGCCGTTTTCACGATGAAGCTCGAGGCGGAGCTCCGCGACGCCTTCATGTCCGAGGTTGAAGCAGCCCATCGGCCGGCGTCGCAGGTGGTGCGGGAGTTGATGCGCGAGTTCATCCAGCGCCGCCGTGAGGAACGTGAGTACGACGAGTTCCTGCGCCGGAAGGTCGAGATCGCGCGTGCGTCGATGCGGGCCGGCCGTGGTCGGTCGAATGAAGACGTCGAAGCCGAATTCGCTGCCCTGCGTGCGGAACTGGAGCGCGAGGCTGACGAGACCGGTTCGTGAAGGTCATCTGGACGCCGGAAGCCGAGCAGGATCGTACCGACATTCGAGATCGTATAGCCGGCGACAACCGATTGGCGGCAAGCCGGATGGATCGGCGTTTCGGCGACGCAGCGGCAAAGCTGGCCGATTTTCCGATGCTCGGCCGTGCCGGCAAGGTCCTTGGCACAAGAGAGTTGATCCCGCACGAGAACTATCGCCTCGTCTACGAAGTCCAAGGCGACACGGTGTGGGTCTTGGCGCTGATCCACACCGCCCGCCAATGGCCTCCGACGGCGGACTGAAGCCGCCCCCCTACTTCACCACCTTCAGCGGCCGGCCGGTGCGGCCGCGGCGGACGGGCTTGGCGGGGGCCGCCGCCGCCGCGGCGAAGGCCTCGCGCATGCGGTCGAGGCGGAGCTTGACCTCGCCCGTCACCGGGCCGGCGGCGGAGGCTGCCGCCTCGATCACGGCGAAGGCGTCGTCGCGGGTCGCGGCATCGTCCGGCAGCAGGCCCGGCAGGGCGGTCATCGCCTCCTCCGGCAGCCAGCGCAGGATCAGGTACTGCCGGCGCATCGCCGCCTTGAACTCGGCCAGCGAGGCCCAATGCCCGGGCAGCCGGTCGGCGTAGAGCTGGCGCAAAGTGGCGAAGCCGCGCTCGTCCACCGCCCGCATCGGCCAGATCACGTAGAGGATGGCGCGCAGCACCGCCGCGTGGACATCGCCCTCGGCGACCTTGCCGCGCAGCGCCTCCCGCTCCTCGTCCGGCTCGTTCCGGCGCGGCGGGCGGCGGTCGGCCAGGGTCTCGTCGCCGATGCCCAACGCCGCCTGCAGCACCGGGTTGCCGTAGATCGCGGTGAAGCTGCTCTCGATCCAGCGGTCGCGCAGGTCGCGCCAGCCGTCCAGCGCCGTGACGATCTGGCTCGACACCAGGTCCTGGAAGGCCAGGAACGGGTTGTCGGGCGCCGCCGGGCGGCGGTTGGCGCGCACCTGCTCGGCCGCCATCGCCACCGGCAGCATCGCCGGGTTGCGGTTCGAGAACAGCGAGTACTGCAACCGCGCCGGGCTCAGCCGCCGCCCCAGCTCCGCCGCCGGCTCGCTGGCCATGGCCTGGACCCACGGCCGGGCGGTCGAGGTGTAGAGCGCGCGGTTGATCTCGGACACCCGTGCGGCGGTGGCGAAGGCCTTGTCCTCCTCCGCCGTGTTGATGCCGAGGGCGCGCAGGTCGTTGATGCTGCGCGCCTCGAACCGCACCACATGGTCGCCGCGGATCAGACCGGCATTGGGGTCGTCGGCCTGCTTCTCGATGATCACCGCCTCGTACAGGCCCGGCGCCAGCGTGTCGATCAGGTCGATGTTCTGAATGAACTCGTTGTGTTCCTTCGCCGCGACGCGGCCGGAGACGAAGATGCCGAGATGGCCGATGTCGTCGTGGATGGCGTAGATGATGGTCTGGCCGTTGGCGACGATGTCGTCGGTCGAATCGTACAGGTCGAGGATCCAGCCCAGCGCCTGCTGCGGCGGGGTGATGTTGTCGCCCTGCGAGCAGAACACCACGATCGGCGAGGTGATGTTGCGCAGGTCGATCTTGCGGCCGTCGGAGACCTCGAGCTGCCCGGCGGTCAGCTTGTCGCCGACGAACAGGTCCTCGGTGATGGTCTCGATCTCGTTGGCGTTGAGCTGGACGTAGCCGCCCCACCACTTCTCGAAGCTGAGATAGCGCGCCACCTCGGTGTCGACCTTGCTGTACAGATTGTACTGCTTGGACCACAGCGTGTTGGACGGGTTCAGGCTCTCGAAGTTCTGCACCAGATGGGCGCCGTCGTAGCGGCCGTTGCCCATGTCGCTGGCCAGCGCCGCCGGCCAGCCGCCGCCGGCCAGGCCGCCGAGATAGCGCATCGGGTTCTTGCCGCGCGGCCCGTCCCAGTAGGACAAGGGCGCGCCGGCCAGGATCATCGGCCCGACGATGCCGGGCTTGACCGCGGCCAGCATCGCCAGCGCCCAGCCGGCCTGGCAGTTGCCCATGACGCAGGGCTTGCCCTCGGCCTTCGGGTGGCGCTCGGCGACGATGCGCAGGAACTCGGCCTGCGCCCGGCCGATATCCTCCAGCGTCTGGCCGGCGACCGGCACCGGCAGGAAGCCGATGAAGTAGCAGGGATGGCCGGCGCGCAGGGCCCGGCCGATCTGGCTTTCCGGCTTCATGCCGCCGATGCCCGGGCCGTGGCCGGCGCGCGGGTCGACGACGACGAAGGGCCGCTTGTCCGGGTCGACCGTCACGCCCTCGGGCGGCACGATCCGCACCAGCATGTAGTTGCAGGGCCGCTCCAGGGTGCGGCCGTCGAGGATCACCTCGAACTGATAGGACAGCACATGCGGCGTCGGGTCGGCCGCATGCGCGAGGTACTGGTTGCCGCGCTGGCGCATCACGTCCCAGAACAGCACGCTGCGCTGCGTCGCATCGACCCAGTATTCGACGGCAGACGCCCAGGGCTCGGCCCAGGCGGCGCTAAGCGCGGCGCTCCGGTCGGCAGTACCGGTCATGGTCACCCGTCCTCTTCCTTCGACTGCGGACGATTGTCCGCGGCGGGGCTTTCTGCCCTCAAGGTAGAACGAACGGGCATACTCCGTCGTTCCGCCTTTGGTCGGACGATACACCAGATCCGTTCGTTTACATACGGTCCGGAATTTCGATTCCGAGCAGGTCGAGCACCTGCTCCAGCTGCCGCAGCGTCAGCGCCGCCAGGCCGAGCCAGGAGGCGCGGCGCGCCGGATCCGGCTCGCTCAGCACATGGCAGGCGTCGTAGAAGCGGCTGAACTCCCGCGCCAGGGCGTAGGCGAAGTCGCACAGCTCGTTCGGCGCCCGCTTCTCATAGGCGTTGCGCACGGCGTCGGGCAGCTGCCCCAGCTGCAACATCAGCGCCCGGTCGGCCTCGTTCGCGGCCGGCAGGATCGTGCCGGGCGCGTCGCCCTGCCCCTCCGCCCGGCGCAGCAGCGACTTGGCGCGCACCGCCGCGTATTGCAGGTAGGGGCCGGTCTTGCCCTCGAAGCGCAGCATGCGGTCGAGATCGAACACGTAGTCCGAGGCCGGGTTGTTCGACAGGTCGGCGAACTTCACCGCGGCGATGCCGACCCGGCGGGCGATCCCGCGCCGCTCCTCCTCCGGATAGCCCTCGGCCAGATGCGCCTCCTCCAGCCGCTTCAGGCCGATCTCGGTGGCGGTGTCCAAGAGGTCGTACAGCTTCATGACGCCGCCGGCGCGGGTCTTGAACGGCTTGCCGTCCGGCCCGTTCATGGTGCCGTAGCCGAGATGCTCCAGGCCGGACTTGCCGTTCAGCCCGGCCTTGCGGGCGGCGCGGAACACCTGCTCGAAATGCAGCGACTGGCGCCGGTCGACGACGTAGAGGCCAAGGTCGGGGTCGAGCGACTGCCGCCGGTCGACGATGGTGGCGAGGTCTGTGGTGCCGTAGGTGAAGGCGCCGTCCGACTTGACCAGGATCAGCGGCGGCACCTCCTTCCGGTCTCCCTCCTCGGCGACACGGACGATGACGGCGCCGTCGTCGGTCTCGGCTAGGCCGCGGGCCTCGAGGTCCGCGACCATCGGCTCGATCAGGTCATGGACCACCGCCTCGCCCTTCCACAGGTCGAAATGCACGCCAAGCGAGTCGAACTCGCGCTGCATGCCGGCGATCGAGACGTCGATGAAATGCTGCCACAGCGCCCGATAGCCCGGCCGGCCGGCCTGCAGCTCCGCGGTCGCCCGGCGGCTTTCCTCCATCCGCGCCGGATCGGCCTTGGAGGCCTGGGAGGCGGCCGGATACAGGACCTCGAGGTCCTCCATCGTCACCGGGCTGGCGTTCGGGTACGGGCCGGTGAAGTCCGGGTCGAAATAGGGCAGGTCCGGCTGGCGGCGGGCGATCTCGCTGATCACCATGCCCATCGGCGTGCCCCAGTCGCCCATATGCACGTCGCCGATCGCCTCGTCGCCCGCGAACCGGAACAGGCGGCGCAGGCTGTCGCCGATGATCGAGGCGCGGAGATGGCCGACATGCATCGGCTTGGCGATGTTCGGCCCGCCATAGTCCAGCACCACCCGGCGCGGCGGGTTGGTCTTCGGCACGCCCAGCCGCTCGTCCTTCGCCTGGGCGTCGACATGGCCGGCGAGGACGGTGTCGGCCAGCGACAGATTGATGAAGCCGGGGCCGGCCAGCGACACGGCGCTGAACTGCGGGTCCGCCTTCAGCCGCTCCGCCACCTTCTCCGCGATCTGGCGCGGGTTGGCGCCCGCGCGCTTGGCCGCCGGCAGCGCACCGTTGCACTGGAACTGCCCGAGATCGGGACGGTTCGAGACGATGACCTGGCCCAGTTCGGGCGGCAGGCCTTCCGCGGCGAACGCGGCGGCGACGGTTTCGGTCAGCTTCGAGGCGAGCGAGGACATGCGGGCAGATCTTCCGGTTGCCCGCGGTTTTTAGGAGGCGGGAGCGTCCGAGGCAAGGCCGCCCGCGGTCAGGCGTCCCATGCTCTGGTTGATCCGCTGCATCAGCGCCGTCTTCACCGCGCCGACATCGGCGGTGGCCACGGGCGCCGTGACCGTCAGCTCCACCACCCCGGCGCCGGGCTTGGACAGGTCGACCAGCTTCGACACGGCGACCGCGGGCTCCGCCCCCGGCGCCAGGCGCGGATCGGCCTTCAGCGCCGCGACGATGTCGCGGGCCAGGTCCTCGCCCGCCGGGCCGGCCGGCGCCGGGAAGGTCAGCTCCATCTTCGCCAGGCCGGGATAGGTCGAATTGTTGACGATGGCGGCGCCCCAGACCGCGCCATTCGGCAGCAGGATCTGGACATTGGCCGGCGTCACCAGCTCGGTCATGAACAGCGACAGCGACCTGACCGTGCCGGCCTTGCCCGCGACCTCGACGGCGTCGCCGATCTTGAACGGGCGGAAGATCAGCAGCATGACGCCGGCCGCGAGATTGGACAGCGTGCCCTGCAGCGCCAGGCCGATGGCCAGCGATGCGGCGCCCAGCACCGCCACCAGGCTGGTGGTCTGGATGCCGAAGATCTGCAGCACGGCGATGACGACGACCGCCAGCACCAGGTAGCGCGCCAGCGACGCCAGGAAGTCGGCGATGGTCGGGTCGACATGCCGGGTGCGGGCGGCGAGGCGCAGCAGCCAGCGCTCGACGAAGCGCGCCAGCCACCAGCCGAGGCCGAGCAGCACCATCGCGTAGAGCGCGTTGAGGCCGTAGAAGGCGAACAACGCCCACAGGTTGTCGAAATTGATCATCGGCGGTCCGGGAGTCCTGCGGTGTCGGGCGAAGGCCGCCCGCGGCGGCGGGCGTCATTTTCGCTAACACGTCGCGGCGAGGATCGATCCCGACCGGTGCCGGACCGGCCGATCACCCGGAGTCTGGGGCGTCGGGGTCGTCGCGATAGGTGCCGAGGCCGAGGGAGCAGCAGATGCGCTCGGAATGAAGCCCGAGCGGTTAAGCAATGAACATTGCGTTAACCGCCGTTGCGGCGGCGTCGGGCTGGATCGCCACGGCGCTTCGCGCCTTCATGACGGTATGGCTGCGGGCAGAGGACCGACTCCGATTGCCGCAGCCGTCACAGCCCAGACGCTGTAATTCCGGGACTTGTAGATGATGGACGTCGTGCGACCCCTGGACTGGCTGTCCCGGTTTTGTCAGTGGCTCAAGATCGATCACGTCGTCTACGCCGGCAGGAGCCCCGTTGCTTGGTAGCTTTCGATCAAGGTGTCAAATAGAGAGATGTCCGAGCGGCTCCTCGCCATGAGCTGGGCGCCGGCGACGGCAGCGAAAATGGCGCGAGCCCGCTCTTCGCTTTTTTCGGGACTGACCACGTCGGCAGCGGAAAGAACCTTGCTCAGCCAGGCCACATTGACGTCGGCAAAGGCTTGGACCTCCTTCTTCACCGGTTCCGGAAGGTCGTCATATTCGGCAGACATGAAGCTGCAAAGGCAAAGCCGATTGCCGCTCTCAAGCGATCTACGAAAAATCTGCGGGTACTGGCGGAGCGCGCTGACCGGATCGGACGCTTCCGCCAGCATGGCGTCGAGGTCGGCGCTTGTGTCCTCCCAATAACGCCTCGTGACCGCTGCGCCGAGGTCTGCCTTGCTGGGGAAGTGATGGTAGATGCTCGCGGCCTTGATCCCGACCTCGTCGGCGAGGTCACGAAAATTCAAGCCGCCGTAGCCGTGCGCCTGTGCACCTTGTCTGGCGGCCGCCAGGATCGCTTCCTTGGAGTTTGTGCTCATTTCGATTCCCTAACCGTCAGCGGCCATTAGCCTACCATGTGTTAGATAGGGATTGACCGAGGAAAATAGACGCCTATGCTTTCCCTACCAACTGCCAGGTAGGGTTCCGCTATGAGCAACGACATCATCTTTTCCGACGCGACCAAGCTGGCCGAACTGATCCGCACCAAGGAGGTCTCGCCGGTCGAGGTTGTGCAGGCACACCTCGATCGCATCGAAGCTGTAGACCCCAGGATCAATGCGATCGTCACGATCGCGGACGGCGCGCTCAAGGCCGCGAAGGCAGCGGAGGCAGCGGTTCTGTCGGGTGAGGATCTTGGCCTGCTGCACGGTGTCCCCTTCACGGTGAAGGACTCCATCGACACCGCAGGGGTGTTGACCCAGCGCGGTTCGCCGATCTTCAAGGGCCGTGTTCCGGACACCGACGCGACCAGCGTGGCGCGTATGAAGAAAGCGGGCGGTATCCTGCTCGCGAAGACGAACCTTCCCGAATTCTCCTACTGGATCGAAAGCGACAATCTGCTCAGCGGCAGATCGAACAACCCCTGGGATGTCGAGCGCACGCCAGGGGGCTCAAGCGGCGGTGAATCGGCGGCCATCGCGGCGGGCATGTCACCCATCGGTCTCGGCACCGATCTCGCCATCTCCGTGCGTGGACCGGCGGCGCAAACCGGCATCGTCTCCCTCAAGGCGACGCATGGTCGCGTGCCGATGACAGGCATCTGGCCGCGCGTGCCGCGTCGCTTCTGGCATGTCGGTCCGATGGCGCGCTCAGTTCGCGACCTTGCGCTCGCCTTCTCGGAGTTGGCTGGGCCCGACGGCCTGGATGCCTTCGCTACGAGCACCGCCCCGTTCGATGCTGGGGCCGGCCGCTCGCCCTATCGCCAGCTCCGGGTAGGTTGGCTGGTCGAGCCCGGCTTCGGGCCGATCGACCCGGAGGTTGCCGCCACGGTGCAGGCGGCGGCCGAGGCGCTCAAGGGCGTCGGCTGCTTCGCGGAGCCTGTGCGCATCCCGGCGCTCGAGCGCGACTTCGCCCTCGACGTGTTCAACCGCCTTCACGTGATGGAGATGAAGCCCGCGTTCGCGGAAGCGACCGCCGGTCACGGCGACGGTGAGCTTTACAAGATGGCCAAGACCATGCTCGCGCTGCCCGACACGTCCATGAAGGACTACATCGACGCCGAGCAGGCGGCGGAGCGGCTGCGGGACGGCTACGCCGACTACTTCACGCGCTATGACGCGCTGCTCACCCCCGTGCTGCCGCTTCCGGCCCACAAGCATGGCCAAGCGGAATTCACCATCAACGGACAGACCGTGGACGCCACCTACCTCCAGGGCGCGACCGTGCCGCTCAACGTCACCGGGCTGCCCGGCCTGTCGATGCGGTTCGGCACCAGCAGGGAAGGGTTGCCGATCAACGTGCAGCTCGTCGGCAAGTGGCTGGCGGAGTCCACGATCCTGCACCTGGCTTCGCTGCTGGAAGGAGTGAGCCCGGTCCGCAACCTACACCCGAAGATCTGACAAGGAGCGGTGGCACAACGAGCGTCGTACCGCGGGGCTTCGCCTAGAGACGCGTCGAGCAAAGTCCGACGCGGTGACCTTGAAGGAGAGTGCGATGGTGGAACGAGCACTCCAGGTCGACCAGAAGCGAGTCGTCCGCTTCGATCGAGCAATCCGGACGTCGCGCCGCTCCGTGCCGGAGAACCGCTTCTCACCCAAAGCGGCCGGGCGGCAGGGCAACGCCGTGCGTTCCTCATAATATCCGCTTCCCGCCCAAAGGCGGCACTCGCTGCGCGGAGGTTCGCGGTTGCGCCCGGACGCCTACGGTCACCCCACCCGCAGCACGATCTTGCCGAACGGCCCGCGGTCCAGATGGTCCAGCGCGGCCGGCAGCTCGGCGAAGCCGTATTCGGCGCCGATCACGGGCTCGAGCCCGGTGAGGTCGACGGCGCGCACCAGATCCTCCAGCCCGCGGCGATGGCCGACGGAGATGCCGCGGATCACCGCCTGTTTCATCATCACCGGGATGGTCGGGGCCGAGAAGCCCAGGCCGTCGAGCAGGCCGATCAGGGCGACGCGGCCGCCCTGGGCCAGCGCCTCCGCCGTCTGCGCCATGTCGCCGCCCGCCAGCTCCAGCACATGGTCGGCGCCGCGGCCACCGGTCAGGTCGCGCACCGCCCGGCCCCATCCGGGCGCGGCGCGGCGGTCGAGGCCGTGGGCCGCACCCAGGGTCTTCGCCCGCTCCAGCTTGGCCGGGTCGCCGGAGACCACGATCGTCTCGGCGCCCTGGGCGCGGGCGAGCTGCAGCCCGAACAGCGCGACGCCGCCGGTGCCCTGCACCACCACCGTCTCGCCGGCGCGCAGGCCGCCTTCGACCAGGCCGGTCCAGGCGGTCAGCCCGGCGCAGGGCAGCGTGCTGGCGGCCGCGTCGACCAAGCTCCGCGGCGCCGCCACCGCCCAGTCCTGCGGCAGCACCAGATACTCGGCCAGAACGCCCGGCCGCGGCCCGCCCAGCGCCGCCCGCGGCCCGGCGGCGAGGCCGTCGATCCAGCCCGGCCAGAAGGTGCCCAGCACCCGGTCGCCGACGGCGAAGCGGGTCACCCCCTCCCCCGCCTCCGCCACCGTCCCGGCCATGTCCGAGCCCGGGGTGAAGGGGAATTGCAGCGCCATCCCCATGCCGTCCTCGGCCACCAGTCGGTCGCGATAGTTCAGCGACACCGCCCCGACCCTGACCAGGATCTCGCCCGGCCCCGGCCGCGGCACCGCCACCTCCACCAGGCTCAGGCTGTCGCGCCCGAACCGGGCCATCTGCCACCGCTTCATCGCTTCGCTCGTCCTTTCCTCGCGATCCCCGTCCATCGGGTTCGCCGAGAGCGTAGGCGAGCTTCTCTGTCCTGAGTGGCGGCGATTTCTCCTCATATTGTAGAATGGAAAGAACCAATCGGAGACCGAGATGGACCGCCTCACCGGCCTCAGCCTCTTCGTCCAGGTCGCGGAGGCCGGCAGCTTCGCCGTCGCCGGCGAGCGCATCGGCCTGTCGCGCTCCGCCGTCGGCAAGGGCATCGCCCGGCTGGAGGAGCGGCTGGGGACGCGGCTGTTCCACCGGACGACGCGCAGCCAGAGCCTGACCGAGGCGGGCCACGCCTTCTACGAGCGCTGCCGGCGGATCCTCGGCGAGCTGGAGGCGGCGGAGGCCGACCTCGACGCCGGCCGGTCGGCCCCGTCCGGCCGGCTGAAGGTGACGGCGCCGGTGCTGGTCGGCCGCCGCTGCGTCGCGCCGATCCTGCTCGACCTCGTCCGCCGGCACCCGGCGCTCCGGCTGGAGATGTCGTTCACCGACCGGCCGGCGGACCTAGTGGAGGACGGCTTCGACCTCGCAGTGCGCGCCGGGCCGCTGCCGGACGTCACCGGGCTGGCGGCGCGGCGGGTCGGGCGCATCACCATGGCGGTCTGCGCCGCCCCGGCCTATCTGGACCGCCACGGCACACCGTCTGGCCTGGGAGATCTGCCTGGCCATGCGCTGCTGGTCTATGGCCGCGCCGGCCGGCTGACGGCCTGGCGCTTCCCGGAGCCCGACGGCAGCCTGCGCGACCTGGCGCCGGACGGCCCGGTCCGCTTCGACGATCTGGAGGCGATTGCGGATGCCGCGGCGGCCGGGGCCGGCATCGCCTGGCTGCCCTGCTGGCTGGTCGCCGACCGGCTGCAGGACGGCCGGCTGGTCAGGCTGATCGCGGATCGGCCGGGCTTCGCCTTCGACGTCCATGCGCTGTGGCCGCAGGGCCGGTATCTGCCATCGAAGACCCGCGCCGCCATCGACGCACTGGCGGCGCGGCTGCCGGCGATGCTGGAGGCGGGGTGAGCGGTCACGCCTCACTTACGCCCGTGCTAGAGGATCGCTAAAATTGCACTGCCTCCACATTCCTTCACTATGAATTCAGAGGATTATTAAGATAAATTCTGTCATTTGACTCGATATTACTTTGAATATATCTCGGATTTCTTTCTTGTCGGAGGGCGAACAGATGATCGATGACAGTGCTGCATGGGACGCCTATTGCCAACAATATGCCGCGAGATCGGCGACGGTGCAGGATTTCTACAACAACGCGAAAAATGACGTGCAGAACTGGCAAAATGCAAAATTCATTCTGTACGCATATCCTGCCGGAGGCGCCGAACATGATTTCATCGGAGACTGGTCCGACGGCGACACGGTTTTATGGTCGTGGACAGGAAATCTGAACAGCGGCCTCTCGGTTACGGCCGACCTCTACATCCAATAGGTTCGATACGGCGGCGGACCGGCGAAGGCCGCGAAACCATCCGGGGCGGCGTGAACCGGCCCCTGGATGGCTTCGTCGGCTTCGCCTCCCCGCAATAACGGCGAGGACGCTTCCGGACAGCCAAGAAGGCGGCAGTCACGCCTCGCTCGGCCTCGCCTCCGCTTCCTTCGCGCCCTCGGCATGGTGGTCGGCGGCAAGGATCATGTACACGGCAGGCACCACGAACAGGGTGAAGATCGTGCCGATGGTCAGGCCGCTGGCGATGACGAGGCCCATGTTGAAGCGCGACACCGCGCCGGCGCCGGTCGCCAGGATCAGCGGCACCACGCCCAGCACCATCGCGCCCGTGGTCATCAGGATTGGCCTGAGGCGGATCGAGGCGGCGCCTTCGATCGCCTCGCGCTTGGTCTTGCCGGCCTGCTGCAGGCCGTTGGCGACCTCGACGATCAGGATGCCGTGCTTGCTGATCAGCCCCATCAGGGTGACCAGCCCGACCTGGGTGTAGATGTTCATGGTGGCGCCGCCGACGCCGACGCTGATGAAGGCCAGCGCGCCGGCGATCGACATCGGCACCGAGACCAGGATGATCAGCGGGTCGCGGAAGCTGTTGAACTGGGCCGCCAGCGCCAGGAAGATGATGATCAGCGCCAGCGCGAACATCTGCACCAGGCCGCTCGATTCCTGCACCGTCTGGCGCGACTGGCCGCCATAGTCGACCGTGTAGCCCGGCGGCAGCGTCTGGTCGGCCAGCGACTTCAGCTGCGCCAGCGCCTGGCCGGTCGAGATGCCGGGCGCGGGGACGCCCTGGATGGTGGCCGAGTTGAGCTGCTGGAAATGCGAGATCGAGCGCGGCGCCGCCTCGGTCCTGATCGTGGCGATCGAGGACAGCGGGACCTGGGTGCCGTTCAGCGCGGTGACCGGGTAGTTCAGCACCTGGTCCGTGGTCAGGCGCGAGCGCTGCTGCACCTGCGGGATCACCTGGTAGGAGCGGCCGTCGATGCTGAAATAGTTGACGTAGCCGCCGCCGAGGATGGTGGCCATGGCGTTGCCGACGTCGCTCATGGTCAGGCCCAGCGCGGCCGCCTTGTCGCGGTCGATCACGATCTCGGCCTGCGGCTTGTCGATCTGCAGGTCGCGGGTCAGGAACACGAACAGGCCGGTCTTCTGCGCCGCCTGCTGGAAGGCGGCGGCGACGTCGTTCAGCTCCTGGAAGCTGCCGGTGGTGCCGATCGCGAACTGGATCGGCAGGCCGTTGCTGCCCGGCAGCGGCGCCGGCTGGAAGGCCACGCTCTGGGCCGCGGCGATCCTGTTGATGTCCTCCTGCAGCAGGGTCTGCACCGTGCCGGCGGTACGCTCACGCTGGTCCCAGGGCTTCAGCACCTGGACCGCGATCGAGGTGCCGCTGCTGTCGATGCCGAGGGTGTGGTCGGTCTCCGGATAGGCCCGCATCGCCTGGGCCACCTGGTCGGAGTTCGAAGCCTTCAGCGCCAGCGTCGCCTGCGGCGGGTTGGTGGTGGAAACGAGGACCGCGCCCTGGTCCTCGTTCGGCGCCAGCTCGGTCTGCGCGTCGGCATAGAGGAAATAGATGCTGCCGAGCACGATGGCGGCGAAGACCATGGTCACCGGCACGGTGTTCAGGCTGCCGTGCAACAGGCGCTGGTAGGGCCGGCGGATGCGCTCGAAGCAGCGGTCGATGAAATCCGTCAGCCGCTCCTCCCAGCCGCTGCGGTCGGCCAGGTGCGGCTTCAGGATGCGCGAGCACATCATCGGCGTCAGCGTCAGCGCCACCACCATCGAGACGGCGACGGCGCCGACCAGGGTGAAGGCGAATTCGGTGAACAGCGCGCCGGTCAGGCCGCCCTGGAAGCCGATCGGGACATAGACCGCGACCAGCACCACGGTCATGGCGATGATCGGCCCGACCAGCTCGCGCGCCGCGTCGAGCGCGGCCTGCAGCGGCGTCGCCCCCTCCTCGATATGCCGGTTGACGTTCTCGACCACGATGATGGCGTCGTCGACCACCAGGCCGATCGCCAGCACCAGCGCCAGCAGGGTCAGGAGGTTGATGGAGAAGCCGAAGGCCAGCATCATCGCGAAGGTGCCGACCAGCGACAGCGGGATCGCCACCACCGGGATGAAGACCGAGCGCGGCGAGCCGAGGAACAGGAACACCACCAGCACCACGATCACCAGCGCCTCGACCAGGCTGGTCACGACCTCCTCGATCGACGAGGTGACGAAGGCGCTGGAATCGTAGATCACCGTGGTGTTCAGGCCGCTGGGCAGTTGCGCCGCGATCCCCGGCATCGCCGCCTTCACCCCGGCGACGACGTCGAGCAGGTTGGCGGTCGGCGCCACCTGGATGCCCATCATGATGCCGGTGCGGCCGTCGACGGTGGACCGGCTCTCATAGTCCTGCGAGCCGAGCACGACCTGGCCGAGATCCTTCAGCCGGATCACGGCGCCGTCCGACTGCTTGACCACCAGGTTCCGGAACTCCTCGACATCGTGCAGGTCGGTCGAGGCGGTCAGGGTGACCTGGGTGGCGTTGCCCTTGGTGGTGCCGATGCCCGAGATCGAATTGTTGTTGCCGAGCGCGGTGTAGACGTCGGTGGCGGTGAGACCGTAGCCGGCCAGCTTGTCGGGGTCGAGCCAGACGCGCAGCGCGAACACCTTGGGGCCCAGGAGCTCCGCCGTCTGCACGCCCTGCACCGCCTGCAGCTTCGGCTGCACCACGCGGGTCAGGTAGTCGGTGATCTGGTTCGCCGCCAGGACGTCGGAGTAGAAGCCGATATACATGGCGTCGATGGTCTGGCCGACCGACAGGGTGATGGTCGGCTGCTGCGCCCCGGACGGCAGCTGGTTGAGCACCGAGTTGACCTTGGTGTTGATCTCGGTGACCGCGGCGTCGGAGTTGTAGTTCAGCCGCAGGTTGACCGTGATGGTCGAGACCCCGCTGGTCGAGGTCGAGGTCATGTAGTCGATGCCGTTCGCCTGGGCGATGGCGTTCTCCATCGGCGTGGTGATGAAGCCGGCGACCACGTCCGGATCGGCGCCGGAATAGGTGGTGGAGACGGTGACGACCGCGTTCTCGGTCTTCGGATACTGGCGCACCGCCAGCGAGGCATAGGACTGGTAGCCGAGGACCACGATCAGCAGGCTGACCACCAGCGCCAGCACCGGCCGGCGGATGAAGATGTCGGTGATGTTCATGGCCGTCTCAGCTCGGGTCCGCCGGGGCGGCGTTCGGGTCGTTCGGCGGCGTCACGCTGTTGTTGACCGTGACCGGCGAGCCGTTCTGGAGCTTCAGCTGGCCGGAGGTGACGACGGTGTCGCCCTCGGCCACGCCCTTGGCCACCGCGACCTGGTCGCCGCGGCTGCCGGCGGTGGTGACGAAGATCTGCTTCACGGTCTGGGCCGCCCCCTGCCCGTTCGCCCCTTGGCCCGCCACGACATAGGCGATGTCGCCATAGGGGTTGGACACGATCGCCGTCGCCGGCAGGGTGACGTAGCGCTGCGGCGCGCCGACGGCGACCGTCGCCTTGCCGTACATGCCGGGCAGCAGGACGTGGTCGGGGTTGGCGAAGCTGGCCCGCACCGTCAGGCTGCGGGTGGTGCTGTCGACCAGCGGGCTGATCGCGGTGATCTTCCCTTCGAAGCTCTGGCCCGGATAGGCGTCGAGCGTCGCCGCCACCGGCTGCCCGACCTTCAGCTTGGCCAGGGCCTGCTGCGGCAGGGTGAAGTCGAACAGGATCGGGTCGAGCGACTGCAGCGTGACGATTTCGGTACCGGCGCTCAGATACTGGCCGAGATCGACCTCGCGCACGCCGAGCCGGCCGGCGAAGGGGGCCTTGACCGACTTCTTGTCGATCGCCGCCTGCTGCGCCGCCACCTGGGCCTGCGCCTGCTTCAGCGTGGCGAGGTCGCTGTCGACCGTGGCCTGGCTGACGCCCTGGGCCTTGAGCTGGCGCAGGTCGCGGTCATAGGTGACCTGGGCGTTGTCGGCGGCCGCCTGGTACTGCTTCAGCGTCGCCAGATCCTCCTCGGCGCGCAGCTGCAGGAGCGGCGTGCCGGCGGCGACGTCCTGGCCGTCCTGGAAGCCGATCGCCTCGACGATGCCCGATACCTCGGAGGACAGGCCGGCGCCGTTCACCGCGCGGAAGGCGCCCACCGCCTCCAGCCGCTCCTGCCAGTCGCTGGAGGTCGCGGTGGTGGTCGACACCGTCTGGGGCGGGTTGCTGCGGGCCGCGATCGCCTGGGCGATCATCTGGCTCTTGAAGGCCTGGAAGCCGAAGATGCCGCCCAGGATCACGCCGATCACGATCAGCATCACCACCATGCGAAGGATCAGCGAAGCCGTTCTGCTCTTGGCCATGGTCTCGTCCGTCAATCGGGCAGGCTGGGGGTCGGCTGTTTCCGGCCGGCGGGGGTGTCGGTGCGGTTCCACCAGCCGCCGCCGAGCGCCTGGTACAGCGCGGCGGTGTCGCTGAGCCGCAGGGCCTGGGCCTGGATCCGGCTGATCCGGGCGTTCAGCAGGGCTGTCTGCGCGGTCAGCACGGTGGTGTAGGTGGTGGCGCCGGCCTGGTACTGGCTGCGGGCGATGCCGAGGCTGCGCTGGGCCGCCTGCTCCGCCGCCAGCTGCGCCTTCAGCGTGTCGGCGTCGTACTGGATCGCGTGCAGCGTGTCGGCGACGTCCTGGAAGGCCGACAGCACGGTGCTGCGGTACTGCGCCGCCGCCTGGTCGAAGCCGGCCTCGGCCGCGCGCTTGTCGTGCAGCAGCGCGCCGCCGTCGAAGATCGTCTGCACCACCTGCCCGGCCAGGCTCCAGGCGATGGTGCCCGGCGAGAACAGGTTGCCGAAGCTGTTCGCGCTGCTGCCGTAGCTGGCGCTGAGCGTGATCTGCGGCAGCATGTTGGCGATGGCCACGCCGATCTTGGCGCTGGCCGCCCCGAGCTGCGCCTCCGACGACCGGATGTCCGGCCGCTGCTCCACCAGCTTCGACGGCAGGCTGAGCGGCAGGTCGGACGGCAGGGTCAGCCCGGCCAGCTCGAAATCGTCGCCGGAGATCTCGCTGGGGAAGCGGCCGAGATAGACGGCGAGCTGGTTGCGCTGCTGCGCCAGTTGCTTCTGCAAGGGCGGCAGCAGCGCCTCGTCCTGCGCCACCGTGGCCTGCTGCGCCGCCACATCGGCCTGCGAGATGCCGCCGAGCGAGAATTGCTGCTGCAGGATGCCGAGATAGGAGCGCTCGGCCTTGATGATGTCCTCGGTGGCCGCGATCTGGGCCCGCAGCGAGGCTTCCTGGATCGCCGCCGTCACCACGTTGCTGCTGATGGTCAGGTAGCTGGCCTCGAGCTGGTAGCGCTCGTAATCGGCCGTGGCCTGCAGCGATTCGATGTTGCGCCGGGTGCCGCCCCAGACGTCGAGGTCGTAGGACACGTCCACCGACGCGCCGGTGACGTTGTAGACCGAGGTCACGGTGCGCGCACCGGCGGTGGTCGACACCGTGCTGTTGCTCTGCTCCCGCGTGGCGGAGCTGGAGCCGCTGACGGTCGGGAACAAGGCGCCCTGCCCGGCGGCGACGTTCTCCTGCGCCTGGCGCAGCGCCGCCTGAGCCGACTGGATGTCGGGGTTGGCCTTCAGCGCCTCGGTGACCAGCCGGTTCAGGGGCTCGGACCGGAACACGCGCCACCAGTCGCCCGGGATGTCCCGGCCGTTCCGGATGGTCTGCGCGGCGCCGCCCGGCACGGCGGCCGAGGCGGTCTGCGCCAGCGGCGTCCCGGGCGTGTACTGGCCGACGCCCGGCGCGGCCGGACGCTGGAAATCGGGGCCGACCGCGCAGCCCGCCAGGATCAGGGCAGCCGTAGTCAGGGCGGGCAGCGACGCGGTGCCCCGCAGAAGATGTGATCTCACGATGACCGATCAGTGTCGGGAAGAGGCAGAAACCATCGGGCCGACCCGGTTGCGTGGGGGGAACACCGGGCCGGCCCGACCGGTCCGTCAGCCGGCGTGGGGCACCGGACGCTCGGCCGGGGGGCCGAAGCGCTGGTCCTGCGGACCGGGACCAGGGAGGGGGCGCGGCGGCGGCCCCATGCGCCGCTCTGCCTGCTGCAGCAGGGCGACCTGCTCCGGCGACAGCTTGTCGCGCAGCGCCGTGATCGCCGATTTCAGCGTCTCGGCCGCGTCGGCCCGGGCGATCGCGGCGTCGGCCAGGCGCTCGGCCGGCGCGAAGGCCTCCGGGCCCTTGCCATCCACCGGCAGGGGCGGCCGCGGCGGCTCCGCCACGGCCAGGAGGGCGCTGGTGTAGTCGCGCCAGGCGTCGAGCTGGTCGGCGCGGATGCCGATCAGGGTCTCCAGCCCGGCGAGGTCGCGCGCCAGCTTCATCTTGAAGTCCGGCCGATGGCCCCAGCCGGGACCGGGCTTGTCCGGTCCGCCAGGACCGCCCAGACCACCGGGTCCCCACGGCATCACATACGACGCGTCGGTGTGGATCATGTTGGTGTTGACGGGGGCGTTGACCGGGTCGGCCAGGGCGGTGCCCCCCGGGCTCATCACCGTGCCGAGGGTGAGACCGATGACACCGGCCGTCGCAACACCGATGATGGCGACAGTGGATTTCATCGATAACTCCTGTTGCTGTGAACGAGGCGAAGCTAGGCGTGCCGTGTTGCTGCCCTTGGTCCCCCTGTTGCCGAATATGAACCGGCAGAGGAAATTGGTTGCCCAACATTGCCGGCGGCCGGCCGGCAATACTCCGTTGCAGAAAATCGGTCGCCCGTCGCGTCCGGCCTCGTAAAGATCATGACAACAGCCCAGGCGACGCCCCGATCGATGCAGACTTCTCCCCATATCCTTGTCGTCGACGACGATCCCGAGATCCGTCGTCTGCTCGGCCGCTATCTCGACAGCCAGAATTTCCGGGTCACCCTGGCCGCCGACCGGCGCGAATGCGAGGAGCGCCTGGCCGCCGGCCGGATCGACCTGCTGGTGCTCGACGTCATGCTGCCCGACGGCTCCGGCCTCGAGATCTGCCGCGAGCTGAGCCGGCGCAAGCCGCACCTGCCCGTCATCCTGCTGACCGCGCTGAAGGAGGATGTCGACCGCATCATCGGCCTCGAGATCGGCGCCGACGACTATCTCGGCAAGCCGTTCAACCCGCGCGAGCTGGTGGCGCGGATCCGCGCCGTGCTGCGCCGGACCGCGGCGACCTTGCCGGAAGAGGCGCCGCCGCCCGGCCG
Source organism: Inquilinus sp. NPDC058860 (assembly GCF_042743185.1). Taxonomy (NCBI): domain Bacteria; kingdom Pseudomonadati; phylum Pseudomonadota; class Alphaproteobacteria; order Rhodospirillales; family Rhodospirillaceae; genus Inquilinus; species Inquilinus sp. NPDC058860. Next base: position 62,004 of record NZ_JBHYMS010000008.1, read on the forward strand.
CTACCGCTTCGCCGGATTCGTCGCCGACCCCGCCACCCGGCGCATCGTCGACGACACCGGCGAGGAGGTGATCCTGACCGGCGCCGAGTTCGAGCTGCTGCTGGCCTTCCTGGAGCGGCCGGGCCGGATCCTGTCGCGCGACCAGCTGCTCGACCTGACCCAGGGCCGCGAGGCGGAGCCGCTGGACCGATCGATCGACGTGCTGGTCAGCCGGCTGCGCCGCAAGCTGGGCGACGGCGGCCGGTTCCAGCTGTTCAAGACGGTGCGCAACGGCGGCTACCAGCTCGCCGTCCCGGTCGAGCCGATGGGAGGGCCGGCGTGAACACGCTGCGCGCCCGCATCATCCTGCTGCTGGCGGTGTCCATCGTCGCCGTGGTCGGCATCGCCAGCTTCGTCGCCCTGCTGCTGCTGCGCGAGCCCTCGCCCTCCCGCACGGTCGAGCCCTTCGCCCGCCAGATCCGGCTGATCGCCGACCTGGTCGAGAACGGCATCGGGCCGGCCGACAACCCCGGACGGGCCGCCGATTTCGAGCTGCATCCGAACCCGGCCCCCGGCGAGCCGGACCCGCGCGGGAGCGAGGTCCTGCAGGATGCGATGCGCGCCACCGGCCCCAACCTGCGGGTGATGGTGACCCGGCAGAGCCGGGACGAGCAATCGGTCCTGTCGGTGCAGATCGACCCGGCCCGCTGGCTGTGGCTGCCGATGCCCGACCTGCCTGTGCCGCAGGGCGTGCCGACGGCGTTCGCCGGCTGGATGCTGCTGCTGGTGCTGGGCGCGATCGGCATCGCCGCGGTCGCCGCCGACCGGGTGGTCCGGCCCCTGGCGCTGCTGGAGGGCACCATCGCCCGGATCGGCCCGGACGGCACCCTACCCGAGCTGCCGGAGACCGGCTCGGCCGAGATGAAGACCACGGCGCGGACGCTGAACCGCCTGTCGGCCCGGCTGCGCGCGGCGATGGAGAGCCGCATGCGCTTGGTCGCCGCCGCCGGGCACGACCTGCGCACGCCGATGACCCGGATGCGGCTGCGCGCCGAGTTCCTGCCGGAGGAGGAGCGCGACGCCTGGCTGCGCGACCTCGACGAGCTCGACCGCATCGCCGACAGCGCCATCCGGCTGGTGCGCGAGGAGGTCGAGGGCGGCGACGCCGAGCCGGTGCGGCTCGACTGGCTGGTCGAGACCGTCTGCACCGAGCTGGCCGAGCAGGGCCTGCCGGTGACGCTGCTGCGGGCCGCGCCGGCCTCGGTCAAGGCCGGCCCCCTGGCGCTGAAGCGGGCGCTGCGCAACCTGGTGATCAACGCCGCCACCCACGGCAAGGGGGCCGAGGTGGCGCTGGACGCGGCCGGGAGCGAGGGCGAGGCCCGCATCACCATCGCCGACCGCGGTCCCGGCATCCCGCCGGAGTTGCTGGCCCGGGTGTTCGAGCCGTTCTTCCGGGTCGACCCGGCGCGGCGCCAGACGGTGCCGGGCGCCGGCCTCGGCCTCGCCATCGCCAAGGAGATCGTCGACCGCACCGGCGGCCGCATCGAGATCGCCAACCGGCCGGAGGGCGGGCTGGTCCAGGCCGTGACGCTGCCGCTGAAGGATGCGGCGGCGGCCTGATCCGCAAGGCTGCTCTCGGCCATTCGCCGCCCTCCCCTCTCCCATTGTCGCTAGGATTGCAGGCCCCGACTCGCGCGGGGCGGGAGGAAGCGGCAAGAATGACCCTGACCCAGTCCGAGATCCGCACCATCGTGCTCGGCGCCCTGCTGGCGCTGTTCCTGTCGGCGCTCGACCAGACCATCGTCGCCACCGCCCTGCCCTCGATCGGGCGCGAGCTCGGCGATTTCGAGCTGATCTCCTGGGTCGTCACCGCCTATCTGCTGACCTCGACCTGCGCCACGCCGATCCTCGGCAAGCTGAGCGACCTGTACGGCCGCCGGCTGATGCTGCTGGCCTGCCTGGTCGTATTCCTGGTCGCGTCGGCGCTGTGCGCCCTCTCGACCTCCATGACCATGCTGATCGCGGCCCGCGCGCTGCAGGGGCTGGGTGGCGGCGGCCTGCTGACCCTGGCCCAGACCGTGATCGCCGATGTGGTGGCGCCGCGCGAGCGCGGCCGCTACGCCGCCTATTTCGCCACGGTCTGGGCCGGTTCCGCCCTGATCGGCCCGACCCTCGGCGGCGCCTTGACGCAGTATGCCGGCTGGCCCTGGATCTTCTGGATCAACCTGCCGCTGGGCCTGCTGGCGCTCGGCATCATCGACCGGTCGCTGCGCAAGCTGCCGGTGCCGCGGGTCAAGGCGCGGATCGACTTCGTCTCGGTCGCCCTCCTCACCCTCGGCACCGTCGCCCTGCTGCTCGGCCTGTCCTGGGGCGGCACGGCCTTCCCCTGGGCCTCGGCGCCGGTCGTCGCCGCGGCGGCGGTGGCCGTCCTCGGCGGCTGGCTGTTCTTCCGCCGCCAGAGCCGGGTCGACGAGCCGATCCTGCCGCCGCGCTTCCTGGGCGACGCCGTGGTCGGGCCGGTGCTGACCTCGGTCTTCCTCGCCTTCGGCGGATATCTGGTGCTGGCGGTGCTGGCGCCGACCTATCTGCAGGTGGCGCTGCAGGCCGGGACCGGCGAGGTCGGGCTGATGATGATCCCGCTGATGGTGTCGACCACCCTCACCGCCTCGCTGTCCGGCCGCTACATCACCCGCACCGGCACCTATCGCCGGCCGCCGATGATGGGGCTGCCGGTGGCGATCCTGGCGGCGCTGGCGCTGGCGGCGGTGGCGACGCACGCTACGCCGCTGGTCGCCTCCGGCCTCCTGATGATCGTCGGGCTCGGCATCGGCCCGATCTTCCCGGCCAGCATGGTGGCGGCGCAGAACGCCGCGGCGGTGCGCGACCTCGGCGCGGTGACCGGCGCCGTCGGCTTCTCCCGCGCCCTCGGCGGCGCCATCCTGGTCGCCGGCGGCTCGGCGCTGGTGCTTGGCCTGATCGTGGCCTGGAGCCCGTCGGTCGCCTCGGTGTCGGGGCTGGAGGAGCTGGTGCGCCGGCCGCTGGGCGAGGCCGAGCGCGTCGCCATCGCCCGTGCCTTCGCCGTGCTGTTCGCGGCGGTGGCGGCGGTCTTCGCCCTCAGCCTCGTGACCTATATCCGGGTCGAGCACCGCCCGCTGCGCAGCCGGACGCATGGCGGCGGCGCCGATGGTGGGGCGGGTTAGGGCACCGGCCGCCTTTCCCAGATCGGCTCTTTCGCGAAGCGCTCGACCAGGAAATCCACCACCGCGCGGACCTTGGGCGCCAGGTTGCGGTTGTGCGGCCAGACGGCGTAGATCGCGCCGAACGGGTTCTCGTAGCCGGTCAGCAGCGGCACCAGGCGCCCGGCGGCGAGGTCCGGGCCGACGATGAAATCCGGCGACAGGGCCACACACGTGCCGGCGCGCAGCGCCGCCAGGGTCACCTCGGCGCTGTTGGCGTGCAGCCTGCCGTCGACCCGCACCGTCTCGACCCGCCCGTCCGGCCCGACGAACTCCCATTCGTTCTGGTCGGTGGCGTAGCTGTAGAGGACGCAGTCGTGGCGGGCGAGATCGGCCGGTACCTGTGGCACGCCGTGGCGCTCGAGATAGACCGGCGCGGCACAGACCAGCCGCCGGCACGAGGCGAGGCGCCGGGCCACCAGGCTGGAATCCTGCAGCCGGGTGATGCGGATCACCAGGTCGAAGCCCTCGGCCACGACGTCGACGAAGCGGTCCTCGAACAAGGCTTCGATCCGCAGCTCGGGCCAGCGCGCCAGCATCTCCGGCACCAGCGGCGCCACGTATTCCCGGCCGAAGCTGGCCGGCGCGTTCAGCCGCAGCAGGCCGCGCGGCTCGGCCGAGAGATGGGTGATCGCCCGCTCCGCCTCCTCCACCTCGCGGGCGACACGGATGCAGCGCTCGTAGAAATCCTGCCCGGCATCGGTCGGGCTGAGGGTGCGGGTGGTGCGGTTCAGCAGGCGGGCGCCGAGCCGGTCCTCCAGCTTCGCGATCTGCTTGCTGACCGCGGATTTCGACAGGCCGAGCCGCGCCGCCGCGGCCGAGAAGCTGCGGCTGTCGACGACCTGGGCGAAGACGATCATGGCACCGGGCATGTCCATCGCCGCAAGGTCTACGAGGCGAAGCGCAGGGTCAACGACCGAGCGATGCCTGCCGCAGCGCCGCGATGGTTTCGCGCAGGCCCCGGGCCAGCGGCTTGTCGCGGCGCAGCACCAGGCCCAGCCGGCGGTGCAGCCGCGGCGACAGCGGATGGACGATCAGGCCCGGGGCGTGCTCCACCGCCATGCTGGGCAGAATGGCGCAGCCGAGGCCGGCGCCGACCAGCTCTTTTATGGCCTCGACGCTGCCCAGCTCCATCACCGGCTTCAGGCTGATCCCGGCGCGGGCGAACCAGTCGTCGACGATGCGCCGGGTGTGGCCGCCCGGCTCGTAGGCCACCATCGGCCGGCCGGCCAGCGAGGCTGGCGTCACCGCCGGCGGCAGGTCGTCGGCTTCGGCCGGGACGACGGCGACGAACTCCTCCTCCATCAGCGGCGTCACGGCGAAGGCGCGGCCGGGCGCCGGCAGGGTGACGAGGCCGAGATCGAGCGCGTTCTCCTCCAAGAGGCGCAGGATGCCGGCGGTATTGCCGGTCGAGACCACGATCTCGAGCGACGGCAGGCGGCGGCGCAGCGCCCGCAGCACCGGCGGCAGCAGGTAGATGCAGGCGGTCGAGCCGGTGCCGAGCCGCACCCGCCCGGCGGCACCGCCGGCGTGCTCCGCCATCGCCTCGGCCGCCGCCGCGACCTCGGCCTCGATCCGCCCGGCATGGACCAGGAGATCCCGCCCCGCCGCGGTCGGCGTGGCCCGCCGCCCGACCCGCTCGACCAGCCGGATGCCGAGCCGGGTCTCGAGCTGCCGGATCTGCAGGCTGACCGCCGGCTGGGTCAGGTTCAGCCGGGCCGCGGCACCGGAGAAGCTGCTGGCCCGGATCACCTCGGCGAAGGTCCGCAGCTGGTCGAGGCTGAGCCCGCGCATCCAAAGATTTCCTTATCCTCTGCATTGTATATCCAAATTTCCCTTATCCGTCACGAAAGCGCAATCTCGACGAGTCCCCACCACGGCCATGCCCGATGCCTTGCCCTGCCTTGTCCGAGATGCTGCATTGGTTCGCCGCCTCGCCGCAGTCCCGCCGGCGCCAGCTGGAGCTGCTGCGCGGGCTCGACGACCGGCGCCTGGCCGATCTCGGCATCAGCCGCGGCGAGGCGTTGCGCGGCCGCGCCGATCCTGACCGCCCAGGTACTGACCAAGAGACCATCATGCCAGACCGTCCCCTCGCCTCCCCGATCACCATCCGCGACGCGGCGGAGGCGGACCTGCCGGCCGTCCAGGCGATCTATGCCCGGCACGTGCTGCGCGGCTTCGCCAGCTTCGAGGAGGTGCCGCCGGAGACGCCGGAGCTGGCGGCGCGGCGGGCGGCGGTGCTGGCCCAGGGCCTGCCCTATCTGGCGGCGGAGATCGAGGGCCGGCTGGTCGGCTACGCCTATGCCGGCGCCTACCGGCCGCGCCCGGCCTATCGCCATACCATCGAGGATTCGGTCTATGTCGCCGACGGGCTGGCCGGCCGCGGCATCGGCCGGGCGCTGCTGGGCGCGCTGATCGAGCGCTGCGAGGCCGGGCCCTGGCGGCAGATGGTGGCGGTGATCGGCGACAGCGGCAACGCCGGTTCGATCGCGCTGCACGAGGCGTTCGGCTTTCGCCGGATCGGCATCCTGCAGTCGGTCGGCTTCAAGTTCGGGCGCTGGGTCGACAGCGTGCTGATGCAGCGGGCGCTCGGCCCGGGCGACGCCGCTCCGCCCCAGCCCTGGCCGGGCCGCGGCGCGTGATCCGCCGCGGAACCGTTCTCTGTCTGGGCCTGGCCCAGCTGGTCAGCTGGGGCACCACCTACTACCTGATCGGCGGCTTCGGACCGCGGATCATCGCCGAGACGGGCTGGAGCCACACGCTGGTGCATGGCGGCTTCTCCGCCGCCCTCCTGGTGATGGGGCTGTCCTCCGCCTGGATCGGGCGGCTGATCGACCGGCGCGGCGGCCGCTTCGTGATGACGGCCGGGTCGGTGCTGTCGGCCCTCGGCTGCGCCGGCCTGGCCCTGGCCCGGGACCCGGTCTCCTACTATGCCGCCTGGCTGGTGCTGGGCCTGGCGATGCGCTGCACCCTGTACGACGCCGCCTTCGCCGCGCTGGCGCGGATCGGCGGGGCGGAGGCGCGCCGGCCGATGGCGCAGATCACGCTGCTCGGCGGCCTGGCCTCCACCGCCTTCTGGCCGATCGGAGAGCAGCTGGCCGCCGCCCTCGGCTGGCGCGGCGCGGTCTTCGCCTATGCCGGCTTCGCCCTGCTGACCGTCCCGCTGCACCTGGCCCTGCCCGCCGGCCGCACCGAGCGCGCGCGGCCGGCCGCGGCGGCGTCCCGGCCCCTGGCCGGAACCCGGCGGGAGCACTGGATCGCCGGCGGGCTCTACGCCCTGATCATCACCCTGACCAACGCGCTGAACGCCGGCATGTCGGCGCATATGATCGGCATCCTGGCCGGGCTCGGCCTCGCCGCGCCGGTCGCGGTGTGGGTCGCGACCCTGCGCGGCATCGGCCAGTCCGGCGCCCGCCTGGCGGAGGTGCTGTTCGGCGGCGGGCTGTCGCCGCTGGGGCTGACGCTGGCGGCGTCGGCCGTGCTGCCGGTCTGCTTCCTGGCCGGGCTGTGGGGCGGCCAGGTGCCGGCGGCGGCGATCGCCTTCGCCTTCCTCTACGGCGCCGGCAACGGCCTGTTGACCATCACCCGCGGCACGCTGCCCCTGGTGCTGTTCGACCCGGACCGATACGGCGCCATCGCCGGCCGGCTGCTGGTGCCGGGATTCCTGTGCTCGGCCGCGGCGCCGGTCGCCTATGCCGCGGTGATCGAGCGGCTGGGCGAGGCCGCGGCGCTATGGCTCTCCGCCGCCCTGGCCGCCGTCACCCTGGCGGCGGCGGCAGGGCTGTGCGCGACGTTTCGGACCGGCCGGGCGGCGCCGATGTCAGATCCTTAGAGTGGAATGAATTCGGGCAGGGCTCGCAAAATGTCGAGCGTCTTCACTTTGCCTCTCCCGCCTGGCGGGAGAGGCAATACCTCACGGCCTTGGTACGATCAGGATGACCCGACCTCACCTGACCTCAGGCCGAATTGGCCCAGTAGGCCTCGCGGCGGTCCACCACCAGGTCGGCGCGGCCGCTGTGGCCGGCGTCCTTGCGGCCGCCCTTGACGTGATCCATGAAGCGGCCGAGGCGCGAGTTGATCAGCACATGCTTGGCCCGCGCGCCGATGCCTTCGGCGATGTCGTGCGAGCGGTGGCCGGCCTGCTCCACCTGCCGGCGGACCACGTCGAACAGGAAGGCGTCGTGGAACTCGTATTCCCGGAACAGCCCGTCCTCGGTGTACAGCCGCTCGAACGCCGCCAGCATCTCCTGCGTCGCCGGGTGGCGCAGGTTGTAGGCGAGGAAGCCGCATTCGGTGTAGGTCGGCCGCTGCAGGCAGCCGACGAAGCAGTCCGGCGGGACGAAGCTCTCCAGCTCCGCCCGCGTCGGCGCGGCGAAGAACAGGCTGTCGGCGTCGACCCAGATCAGCACGTCGCTGTCGCAGGTCTTGGCGGCGTGGAAGATGGCGAAGGCCTTGTGGGCGAAGCGCACAGCGTCCCAGCGGAAGCCGGCGCCCCAGTTCCGCTCGCCCAGCTTGATCCGGTTCTTGTACGGGTTGCGCGACAGGCGGAAGCGGTAGCGTTGGGTCTGGCCGTGCGCCAGCGGGTTGTCGGCGTGGCGGCGCTTGAACGCGACCAGGTCCGGGCAGCTCGCGATCAGGTCCCGCACGACGATCCGGTCGCTCGGCACCTCGGGCACGAAGTTCTCGCGATACAGGATCAGGGGAATCTCGTCCGGCCAGTGCCGATCGAAGGTCTCGACCATGCGTCGGCCGTATTCGGCATAGCCGGCGGCGTGGCAGGTCGTGACGACTGAGAATGTCCGCATGGGCTGACTCGGACAACGCAAGGGCGTCATCATCTGGGGATTGCGCTGGGTCTTGGGCTCGAAACACTCGGGGCCGCGCTGCGTTCCCGAACCTCTGCCCCGAGCCTTTGCGATGCGGGCACCATAGCCGGCCGGGCAGACGACACGAAATTACCATTCCGTAACCGGAAGGTCCGGACAGCCGCGGGTCTGCCGGCCGGGGCGAGGCTAGGACGCCGTCCCGCCGAGCTTCGCCCTGCGCGCATTTGTCACGACGGAATCCAGCAGCCCGGGGAACTTCTCGTCCAGGTCGTCGCGCCGCAGCGAGATGAGGCGCTGGGTGCCCACGATCCGCGTCCGGGTGACGCCGGCCTCGCGCAGCTTGGCATAGTGGTAGGACAGCGCGGTCTTGGTGGCGGCGTCGCCGAAGCTGCTGCAGGAGACCTCGCCCACCTCGGACAGCGTGGCCACGATGCCCAGCCGGGTCGGGTCGCTGAGCGCGGCGAAGATGATGACGAGGTCGAGCTGGTCGCGATCGGGGTGGAAGGGCGGGCGCATGCCGCGACATCTAGCCGATCCGCGGCCTTGTTGCAATGTTCAACGATTATTGAACAATACCCTTGACGACCGATCTCCGGACGGCGGTATAGTTCAAAGATCATTGAACAATGGAACACCACCGATGCCCGCCTCCCTGGTCTGGCTCGCGATCGGCGCTTTCGCCATCGGCACCGAAGGCCTGATGATCGCCGGGCTGCTGCCCGCGATCGCCGCGGATTTCCATAGCTCCGTCGCCACCGCCGGGCAGCTGATCACCATCTTCGCCCTCGCCTATGCGGTCGGCTCGCCGATCCTGTCGGCGCTGTGCGGCGGCCTCGACCGGCGCCGCCTCCTGATCGCCGCGCTCCTCGCCTTCGCCCTGGCCAACCTGCTGGCGGCGCTGACCCACAGCCTGTGGCAGCTGGTCGCCGTCCGGGTGCTGCTGGCGCTCAGCGCCGGGCTGTTCATGCCGACCGCGTATGCCGTCGCGGCCTCCCTGGTCCCGCCCGAGCGGCGCGGCCGGGCGATCGCCACCGTGACCACCGGCCTGACCATCGCGACCGCGCTGGGGGTGCCGCTCGGCGCCTGGATCGGCAACCATGCCGACTGGCGGTCGACCTTCCTGATCGTCGCCGGGCTCGGCCTGGCCGGGGTGGCGGGCCTGCGCTTCGGCCTGCCGGCGAAGCTGCCGCTCGGCGCCTCGACGCTGTCCGAGCGGCTGGCCGTGGCCCGCCGGCCGGTGGTGCTGCGGGCCCTGATCGTGACCTTCTTCTGGATCGCCGCGGTCTTCGTCGTCTACACCTTCATCGCGCCGTTCCTGGAACGTGCGGCCGGGATCGGCCCGGACGGCGTCACCGCCATGCTGTTCCTGTTCGGCATCGGCTCCGCGATCGGCAATGCGATCGGCGGCCAGCTGACCGACCGGATCGACCCGGTGCGGCTGCAGCTCGGCGCCCTCGCCTTCCTGACCCTGGCCCTGGCCGGCCTGTCCGCCGCCACCGCGCTGCCGAGCGGCCAGGCGCTGATCGCCGTGGTGCCGTTGATGCTGGTCTGGAGCATCGCCGGCTGGGCCTTCCACCCGGCGCAGACGACACGGCTGATCCGGCTGGCGCCGGAGGTCGGGATGATCGCGGCGTCGCTCAACGCCTCGGCGCTCTATGCCGGCACCGCCTTCGGCTCGGCACTCGGGACCGCGACGCTGGAATGGGGCGGCGTCACGGCGCTCGGCTGGGTCGGCGCCCTGTCGGCGGCGATCGCCCTCGCCCTGCTGGCGGCGACAGCGCGGCGCCGGGCGACAGCCGCGGCGGGCCAGCCGGCGTGACGTTCAACCCCCGGCCGTCTGCTGCTGCCGATAGGCCCGCCACTCCTCGCGGGTGATCTCCCACAGCTCGGAGGTCAGGCGGCCGGAGACATAGTCCTTCTCGACCGTCGCGATCACCCGCATGCCGCATTTCTCCGAGATCCGGCGCGACGCGGCGTTCGCGATCGCCTTGGGAACGCGCAGCACCGGGAAGCCGAGGTCGTCGAACCAGTGGTCGGTCACCCGGTCGCTGGCCTCGGTCATCAGCCCCTGGCCGTGCCAGGGCAGGCCGAGCCAGAAGCCGCGATTGTCGCGGTCCCCGGCCATCAGGCCGATGCAGCCGATCAGCTCGTCCGGGGCGGATCTCAGGCGCAGCGACCAGTGCCAGGCCTCGCCCTGTGCCATGGCCGGCAGGAGGACGTCGCGCAGATGGACCAGCGCCCCGTCCGGCGGGTAGGGCCACGGCACCTGGGCGTTGAGGTGGCGCACGATCTCCCAATGCGGGAACAGCCGCTGCACCGCCGGCGCATCGGCGAGGGTGAGCGGGCGGAGGACCAGGCGGCGGGTCTCGAGGACGGGGATCGTCATGCCGCAACGATAGCAGATCGCCGGGCCCGATCGTCTCCCTCCAGGAAACAATCCTGTGCCGGATCGGCGGGTTATCCCGCCTCGTCCCGAGGGTTACCTTTCACCCGCAGCACAGGCTGCCAGCCCGAAGGGAAACATCCGATGACGAAGGTCCTGGTCCTCTACTACAGCTCGTACGGCCATATCGAGACCATGGCCACGGCGGTGGCCGAAGGCGTGCGCGAGGCGGGCGGCGAGCCCGTGATCAAGCGCGTGCCCGAGCTGGTGCCGGAGGAGGTCGCCCGCGCCTCCCACTTCAAGCTCGACCAGGCGGCGCCGGTCGCCACGATCGACGAGCTGGCGGATTACGACGCCATCATCTTCGGCGTGCCGACCCGCTTCGGCATGATGGCCGCGCAGATGAAGAACTTCCTCGACCAGGCCGGCGGGCTGTGGATGAAGGGCGCCCTGATCGGCAAGCCCGGCAGCGTCTTCACCTCCTCGGCGACCCAGCATGGCGGCCAGGAATCGACCATCCTGAGCTTCCACACCGTGCTGCTGCACCAGGGCATGGTGGTGGTCGGCCTGCCCTATTCCTTCCAGGGCCAGATGACGCTGGACGAGATCACCGGCGGGTCGCCCTACGGCGCCTCGACCATCGCCGGCGGCCAGGGCCAGCGCCAGCCGAGCGCCAACGAGCTCGCCGCCGCCCGCTTCCAGGGCGCGCATGTGACCAAGATCGCTTCGAAGCTCGCCGGCTAAGATCTGCAGGATGATGCCGCCGGGCCCCGCCCGGCGGCCGACGGAGGACGCGATGGGCCTGCTGATCGAGGGCCGCTGGACCGACCAGTGGTACGACACCAGATCGACCGGCGGACGCTTCGTGCGGCAGGAGAGCGCCTTCCGCGGCACGGTGACGGCCGACGGCAGCTCCGGCTTCAGGGCCGAGCCCGGCCGCTACCACCTCTACGTCTCCTACGCCTGCCCTTGGGCGCACCGCACCCTGATCGTGCGGGCGCTGAAAGGGCTCGAGGACGTGATCTCGGTCGACGTGGTCGACCCGTTCATGGGCGCCCAGGGCTGGACCTTCGCCGACCTCCGCACCGGCATCCGCTCGCCCGGCGCCACCGGCGACCGGGTCAACGGCCGCGCGGCGCTGCACGAGGTCTACACCCTGGCCAGGCCGGACTACACCGGCCGGGTCACCGTGCCGGTGCTGTGGGACAAAGAGACCCGCAGCATCGTGAACAACGAGTCGGCCGAGATCATCCGGATGCTGAACTCGGCGTTCGACGAATTCGCCGACCGTTCGGTCGACCTGTCGCCGGCCGACCTGCTGCCCGGGATCGACGCGATCAACGCCGAGGTCTACGACCGGGTGAACAACGGCGTCTACAAGGCCGGCTTCGCCACCGACCAAGCGGTCTACGAGGAGGCCGTGACCCGGCTGTTCGAGACGCTGGACACGCTGGAGACCCGGCTGTCGGCGCATCGCTGGCTGGTCGGCGACCGGCTGACCGAGGCCGACATCCGGCTGTTCACCACCCTCTTGCGCTTCGACCCGGTCTATCACGGCCACTTCAAGTGCAACCTGCGGCCGCTGCACGAATACCCGGCGCTGTGGGGCTTCACCCGCGAGATCGCGCAGCGCCCCGGCGTGGCCGCGACGATCGAGATGACGCATATCAAGCGGCACTATTACGAGAGCCACCGCACCATCAACCCGACCGGCATCGTGCCCAAGGGCCCGGTGCTGGACCTGTCGGCGCCGCACGGGCGAGAGCGGCTGCCGGAGGCCCGCTGAGGGCGATCAGGCCGACTCGGACCGGCTGATGCCCTTCTTGCGGCGCTCCTTCTCCGCCAGCTTCTCGTACTCCTCGCGAATCTGGCGGATCTCCTCCTCGGAATGCTCCTCGAGGTCGAGCAGCGAGTTTCGCGCCGTCTTGGTGGCGCGGATCAGCTCGTCCAGCTTGATCTGCAGCGCCGCGGTGTCGCGGTTCTGGGTGCTCTGGATCAGGAACACCATCAGGAAGGTGACGATCGTCGTGGCCGTGTTCACGGTGAGCTGCCAGGCGTCGGAAAACCCGGCGAACGGCCCGATCACCGCCCACACCACGATCACGCCCGCCGCCACGCCGAAGGTGACGGGATGGCCGGCGAGCTGCGCGATCCGGGTGGCGAAACGGTCGAACCAGGGACTGTCCTTCACGGCATCCTCCGGGCAAGGGTGGATGCCGTGAGAACGGGATGAAGGGGCGGTTCGTGCCGAAGCGGGGCGGTTACTGCCCCTGGTTCAGGGCCGCCGGCAGCGTGTTGGCCTGCAGGCCGTACTTGGCCAGGATCTGGTCGTAGGTGCCGTCGGCCTGCAGCGTCTCCACCGCGGCCTTGACCGCGTCGCGCAGCTGCGGCTCGGATTTCAGCACCGGGATGCCGACCAGGGATTCGGTGAAGGCCGCGCCGATCGGCACATAGGTGTCCGGCTCCAGCTGCTGGAAATAGGGCAGCGTCTCGTTGCCCTGGGCCGCGGCCTGCAGCCGCTGGGTCTTCAGCTGGGTGCGGGCGTCGGCCGAGCCCTCGGTGCCGACCACGGTGATCGCCGGCTTGCCCTTGGCGACGCAGTTGGCCTCGCTCCAATCGCCGATCTGCTGCGGCCAGTTGGTCGAGCGGCTGGCGCCGACCGTCTTGCCGCACAGGTCGTCCGGCGTCTTGATCTCACCGGCCAGCGCGGTGATCGTGTAGAATTGCGCGCCCGACTTCATGTAGTCGACGAAATCGGCGATGTCGCGCCGCGCCGGCGTGTCGCTCATTCCCGCCATCACCATGTCGATACGGCCGGTCTGCAGTGACGGCAGCATCTGGGCGAAGGCGATCTCCTGGAACTCGGCCTCGACGCCCAGCTGCTTGGCGATCGCCTTGCCGAGGTCGATGTCGACGCCCTGCAGCTCGTTGGTTGCCGGGTCCTTGAAGATGATCGGCGGATAGTTGTTGTTGGTGCCGATGATGATCTTGCCGGCCTGCTTGATCCGGTCGGGCACAGTCTGCGCCGAGGCGGATGCGACGGCGAACGCGGCAACGGCCGTCGTGGCGGCGAGCAGAGCGATACGGGTCATGAGAGCCTCTCCTGTTGTCGTTGGTCCGCCGGTCACGACAGGACGGCGGCGATGAAGTCGCGGGTGCGCGGCTCGCGCGGGCTGCCCAGCACCTGCTGCGGCGGACCGATCTCGACGATCCGGCCGCGGTCCATGAACACGACCCGGCCGGCGACCTCGCGGGCGAAGCCCAGCTCGTGCGTCACCACGATCATGGTCATGCCGCTGGCGGCCAGGTCGCGCATCACCGCCAGCACCTCACCCACCAGCTCGGGGTCGAGGGCCGAGGTCGGCTCGTCGAACAGCATCAGCTTCGGCTTCATCGCCAGGGCGCGGGCGATGGCGATGCGCTGCTGCTGGCCGCCGGACAGCTCGGCCGGATAGGCGTCGCGCTTGTCGGCCAGGCCGACGCGCCGCAGCAGGGCCATGGCCTCGGCCACCGCCTCGGCCTTCGGGCGCTTCTGCACCGTGACCGGGCCTTCGACGATGTTGCCCAGCACGGTCAGATGCGCGAACAGGTTGAAGCGCTGGAACACCATGCCGCTGGCCAGGCGCTGGCGCGCTGCCTCGCGATCGGTCAGGGCGTAGAGGGCGTCGCCCTCCTGCCGGAAGCCGGCGAGCTCGCCATCGACCCAGACCGCGCCGCCGTCGACGCTCTCGAGCTGGTTGATGCAGCGCAAGAGCGTGCTCTTGCCCGAGCCGGAGGGGCCGATGATGCACAGCACCTCGCCGCGCTCGACCTCCAGCGACACGCCCTGCAGCGCGTGCAGCGACCCGAAATGCTTGTGGATCTCGGCGGCGACCACCATCGGCGGCATGGCTCAGGCCTCCTTCGGCTGGTCGGGGACCGCGCGCCTGGCCCGGTTGTCGCCGCGCCCGCGGGCGAAGCGCTTCTCCAGGAAATGCTGGCCGATGCTGAGCACCGTGACCACCACCAGGTACCAGATCGCGGCGACGATCAGCAGCTCGATCACCCGGGCATTGGCGTAGTAGATGGTCTGGGCGTTGCGCAGCATCTCGGCGTATTGGATGACGCTGGCGACCGAGGTCAGCTTGACCATGCTGATCACCTCGTTGCCGACCGGCGGAATGATCACCCGCATCGCCTGCGGCAGCACGATCCGGCGCAGCGCCACCAGCCGGGTCATGCCGATCGCCTTGGCCGCCTCGGTCTGGCCGAGATCGACCGACAGGATGCCGCCGCGCACCACCTCGGCGGTGTACGCGCCCTGGTTGATGCCGAGCCCCAGCAGAGTCGCCACGAAGGGCGTGATCAGGTCGACCGTCCGCCCCTCGAGCAGGCCGGGGATCCCGATGGTCGGGAACACCAGCGCCAGGTTGAACCACAGCAGCAGCTGCAGCAGCAGCGGCGTGCCGCGGAAGAACCAGATGTAGCCGACCGCCACGGTCTTCAGCACCGGGTTGGGCGACATCACCATGATCGCGAACAGGACGCCGAGCGCGATGCCCAGCGCCATGGCGCAGACCGTCATCAGGATGGTGTTGGCCAGGCCGGACAGGATCGCGGGCGCGGTGAAGAACTGGCCGACGACGGGCCAGGCGATCTGGCCGACGGCGAAGGCCCGCACCACCGCCGCCAGGGCCAGCAGGATCAGCGCCGCCGCGACCCAGCGGCCATAGTGCCGGCGCGGCACATGGCGCAGATGGGCGATCGAATAGGGCGAGGTGCCCGTGGTGATGTCGGTCATGCGATGCCCCTGTTCAGCCGCGCGGGCCGTCATAGGCCTGGGCCCAGCTGTCCTGCTCGACCAGCAGCTCGCGCAGCCGCGCCAGCTGCTCGCGCACCCGGTCCGGCGCGGTGCCGCCATGGCCGCTGCGGGCGGCGACCGCCGCCTCCGGCGTCAGGCAGGTGCGGATCTCCGGCGCCAGCCGCGGGTCGACCGCCGCCAGGTCGGCATCCGCCAGGTCCTCCAGCCCGATGCCGCGGTCCTCGCAGCGGCGGACCAGGGCGCCGGTGATCTCATGCGCCTCGGAGAAGGGCACGCCGCGCCGGGCCAGCCAGTCCGCCACCTCGGTCGCCAGGGTAAAGCCCTCGACCGACTGGCGCTTCAGCGTGTCGACATTGATCCGCATCGTGCGCAGCATCCCGGCCATCGCCGGCAGCACCGCGTCGAGCGTGTCGACCGCCTCGAAGGCGGCGCGCTTGTCCTCGGCCAGGTCGCGGTTGTAGGCGAAGGGCAGGCCCTTCAGTGCCGTCAGCATGGCCGTGAGCCCGCCGATCAGCCGGGACGCCCGACCGCGCGTCAGCTCGGCGATGTCGGCGTTCTTCTTCTGCGGCATGATCGAGGAGCCGGTGGCGTAGGCATCGTCCAGCTCGACCCAGCGGAACTGGCGCGACGACCACAGGAACACCTCCTCCGCCAGCCGCGACAGATGCACCGACAGCATCGCGGCGACGAACAGGAACTCCGCCACATGGTCGCGGCTGCCGACCGCGTCGATCGAGTTCTCGCAGGGGCCGTCATAGCCCAGCTCGGCGGCCGACAGATCGGGGCGCAGCGCGATGGCGGAGCCGGCCAGGGCCGCGGCGCCGAGTGGCGAGCGCGCGCTGCGCCGGTCCCAGTCCTGCAGCCGCTCGACGTCGCGGGCGAAGGTCTGGGCGTGGGCCAGCAGCTGGTGGGCGAAGGTGACCGGCTGGGCCGGCTGCAGATGGGTGAAGCCCGGCGCGAGGGTCTCGACATGCGCCTCGGCCTGCGCCACCAGCGCCTGCTGCAGCGCCATGACATGGCCGGCCAGGCGGCGGGCGACGTCGCGCAGGTAGAGCTTGAGGTCGTTCGCCGCCTGGTCGTTGCGCGAGCGCCCGGCGCGCAGCTTGCCGCCCAGGGACCCGAGCCGTTCGGTCAGCGCGCGCTCGAGGAAGGTGTGGACGTCCTCGTCGCCCTGGTTCGGCCGCACCGTGCCGGCGGCGACGTCGCGCGCCAGATCGGACAGGGTCGCCGCGATGGTGCCGCCCTCGGCCTCGGTCAGGATGCCGGCGCGCACCAGCTCGCGGGCATGGGCGGCGGAGGCGGCGAGGTCGTAGGGGGCGAGGCGGAAATGGCTGGGGTCGGAGCGCGACAGGGCCATCAGCTCCGGCGCAGGCGCAGCGCGGAAGCGGGCGCCCCAGAGACGGGTCGGTTCGGTCATGCTCGGCTCCCTGTTCGGCAGGGATGCTGGCAAGCGGCGCGAAGTGCCACAATGGAAATGATTTCCCCGCGATAGTCCGGAATGGAATATCGTGCGCGTCAGTCCGAATGGTCATAGCCGGAGACATGCCGCAGATCCCCCTGCCCTCCACCACCGCGCTGCGGGTCCTGGCTGCGCTGGTCGAGCACGGCTCGGCCTCGGAGGCGGCGAAGAGCGTGCACCTGACCCAGAGCGCGGTCAGCAAGCAGCTGCGCAGCCTGGAGGAGATCGCCGGCCTGCCGCTGTTCGCCCGCACCGGCCGCGGCCTGGTGCCGACCGAGGCCGGGCGGATCTACGTCACCCAGGCGCGGATCGCGCTGGGGGCGCTGGAGACCGCGGCCGGGCGCATCGCGGCCTTGCGCGGATCGCCCAACGCCATCCGGCTGCATGTGCTGCCGATCCTGGGCGACCGCTGGCTGGTGCCGCACCTGTCGCTGCTGGCCAAGGCGCGGCCGGAGCTGGAGGTGCAGTTCACCACCCAGGCGACCGGCGACACCATCGAGGAGGCCGACGGCGTGTTCCGCTTCGGCGAGGGCGACTGGCCGGGCCAGCAGGCGGCGTACCTGTTCGGCCGCAATGTCGCGCTGGTCGGGGCTCCGGCGCTGCTGACCCGGATGGGCGGCATCGCCGGGCCCGAGGATGTGCGCCGCTACACCGTGCTGGACCACCGCCACACGCCGCTGCGCTGGAGCGAGTTCGCCGAGGCCCAGGGGCTGGCCGAGTTCACCCCGGCCCATATGGTGCATTTCGGCTTCTACGCGCTGGTGATCCGCGCCGCGATCGCCGGCCAGGGCCTGGCCCTGGTGCCGCGCTGCCTGATCGGCGAGGAATTGCTGACCGGTCGATTGGTCAATCCGGCGGGTCTGGGCTTCCACAGCCGCCACGGCTACTGGTTCACCGTGGCGGCGGACCGCACGCCGCGCCCCGGCCTGGTCGCCTTCCGCGACTGGCTGCTGGGCGAGGCCCGGACGCTCGGGCCGGATCAATGAAACGCGAAGGGAGACCGCCATGAAGCCCGTCATCGACCGCCAGGCCTGGGCCGAGGATCCGGAGCGCTGGCATGGCGAGATCCAGCTCGGCAAGCACGGCGCCCATGTCTCGGTGATCTTCTTCGACCGGGCCGAGCCCGGCGGCGGGCCGAAGCTGCACCGCCACCCTTATCCCGAGACCTTCATCATCCGCGCCGGCCGCGTCTTGTTCACCCTGGGCACCCAGGAGATCCTGGCCGAGGCCGGGCAGATCGTGGTAGTGCCGCCGAACACGCCGCACAAATTCACCAATCCCGGCCCCGGCCCGCTGCAGACCATCGACATCCACGAGAACGGCACCTTCATCACCGAATGGCTCGAATGAGCCGATCGCGCTGGTTACGGGCCGCGGGGACCGCTAGGACAGGACGATCACACGAGGGCGGACGACCGGCATGGATGCGCGCGCAAACGGTTTGACGATCAAGGCGCCGGGCCGGCCGCTGACCGGCCGCGTCACCCCACCGGGGTCGAAGTCGATCACCAACCGCGTGCTGCTGCTGGCGGCGCTGGCCCGCGGCACCAGCCGCCTGACCGGCGCGCTGAAGAGCGACGACACCAAGCTGATGGCCGCCGCCCTGCGCGCCATGGGCGTAACGGTCGAGGAGCCGGACGACACCAGCTTCACCGTCACCGGCACCGGCCGGCTGCAGGCCCCGGCCGGGCCGCTGTTCCTGGGCAATGCCGGCACCGCCACGCGCTTCCTGACCGCCGCCGTGACCATGGTCGACGGCACCGTGGTGGTCGACGGCGACGCGCATATGCGCAAGCGGCCGATCGGCCCGCTGGTGCAGGCGCTGCGCTCGCTCGGCATCGATGTCACCGACACCAACGGCTGCCCGCCGGTGACGGTGCGTGGCCATGGGCCCTTCGCCGCCGGCCGGGTCGAGATCGATGGCGGCCTGTCCAGCCAGTACATCTCCGCCCTGCTGATGGCCGCCGCCTGCGGCACCGGGCCGGTCGAGGTGGCGCTGACCGGCAGCGAGATCGGTGCCCGCGGCTATGTCGACCTGACCGTGGCGGCGATGCGCGCCTTCGGCGCCGAGGTCGAGCAGGTCGACGAGGCGACCTGGCGGGTGCAGCCGACCGGCTACCGCGCCGCCGACCATGTGATCGAGCCCGACGCCTCGGCCGCGACCTATCTGTGGGGTGCCGAGGTGCTGACCGGCGGCGCCATCGACCTGGGCGTGCCGGCCTTCACCCAGCCCGACGCCAAGGCCCAGGCGCTGATCGCGCAATTCCCGAACCTGCCGGCGGTGATCGACGGATCGCAGATGCAGGATGCGGTGCCGACCCTGGCGGTGCTGGCCGCCTTCAATGAGACGCCGGTGCGCTTCACCGGCATCGCCAATCTCCGGGTCAAGGAATGCGACCGGGTCGCCGCGCTGGCGACCGAGCTGTCGCGCATCCGCCCCGGCCTGGGCCACGAGGAGGGCGACGACCTGATCGTCGCCTCCGACCCCGCCCTGGCCGGCCAGGTGCTGCCGACCCGGATCGAGACCTATGCCGACCATCGCATCGCCATGAGCTTCGCCCTGGCGGGCCTGAAGATCGGCGGCATTACCATCCTCGACCCGGGCTGCGTGGCGAAGACCTATCCCGGCTACTGGGATGCGCTGGCCTCGCTGGGAGTGGCTTACGACGAAGTGGCCTGACCGAACGATCGGTCAATCGCGCGCCGCGCTTTCGCGAACAGCCTGCCGTCCAGCGCGATCAGGCCGAGGGCGATCAGCGCCATGCCTGCCCAGGCGCGGCCGGACAGGACCTCGCCCAGCACCAGGTGGCCGAGCAGCAGCGCGCTGGGCGGGATCAGCAGCGTCACCAGCACCGTGTTGGTGGCGCCGACCCGGGCCAGCAGCTTGAAGTAGAGGACATAGGCCAGCGACGTGCTGAGCAGCGCCAGCCCGACCAGCGACAGCAGCGTCGCTCCGCTCGGCATCGGCAGCGTCCAGGGCCGGTCGACCAAGCAGACGACCGGCAGCATCATGACGCTGGTGGCGCTGACCTGGCCGGTGGCGGTGACCATCGGCGGCAGGGCGCGGAAGCGGCGGCCGAAGATGCCGGCGAAGGCATAGGACAGGGCGGCGCCGAGGATCGCGATCTGCGCCGTCACCTCGCCGCCCAGCCCGCCCAGCACCTGCGGGCCGATCATCACGACGACCCCGGCGAGGCCGAGCACCACCCCGGCCAGCCGCTTCGGCGTCAGCCTCTCGTCCGCGGTCAGCACATGGGCGACCAGCACTGTGAACAAGGGTGTGGTGGCGTTCAGGATGGCGGCGAGGCCGCTGCCGATCCGGGTCTGGCCCCAGACGATCAGGCAGAACGGGATCAGGTTGTTGAGCAGCCCCATGCCGAAGAAGGCGGCCCAGATCCGCCGGTCGCGCGGCAACGGCTGGCCGATCAGGCGCAGCACCAGAAGCAGCGCGATGGCGGCCAGCCCGACCCGGGCGAAGACGACGGTCAGCGGCGGCACCTCGGCCACCGCCACCTTGGCGAAGAAGAAGGAGCCGCCCCAGACGAGCGACAGGCCGATCAGCAGCAGCCAGTCGGTCAGGCCCATGGACGGCGGCGCGGGACGGGAGGGGTGCGGCGAACTCATGCCGCTGTTCTGGCCGAGACCGGAGAGGTGCGCCACCCGGTTCTTGCGGCCCAATCCCGCTGCGCAGGACAGGCCCGAGAAACCGTCGGTCCGCAGGCGAGGCCGGATGGTCTAGCAAGGAGGACGGCCCGCCTGGAGATTCGCCGTGACCGACCCGTTCTGGCTCCTGTTCGCCGCCAAGCTGGCGCTGGCCGCCGGGATCGTGGTCGCCGCCTCGCTGCTGGTCGAGCGCAGCGGGCCGGTGCTGGGGGCGATGATCGCGACGCTGCCGATCTCGGTCGGGCCGGCCTATGTCTTCCTGGCGATGGAGCATGATTCCGGCTTCATCGCCGGCAGCGCCGTGGCCAGCCTGGCGGTCAACACGGCGACCGCCGTGTTCCTGACGCTGTATTCCCTGCTCGCCCGCTCGCGCGGCCTCGCCGCCAGCCTGCCTTTGGGGCTGCTGGGCTGGGCCGGGACGGCGGCCGCGGTCTCCCGGGTCGACTGGACCCTGCCCGGCGCCGTGGCGCTGAACCTGATCGTCTTCGCCGCCTGCCTGCCGATCGCGCTGCGGCGCCTGGCGGCGACGCCGCCGGTGCGGGCCGCCGGCCGGCGCTGGGACATCCCGGCGCGGGCGGCCGCGGTGACCGGCCTGATCGCCGCGGTGCTGCTGATCGGCCGCGCCCTCGGACCGGCGGCGGCCGGCTTCGCCGCCCTGGCCCCGGTGGTCACCGGCAGCCTGGCCCTGCTGCTGCATCCGCGCATCGGCGGCCCGGCGACGGCGGCGGTGTTCGCCAACGCGCTGATCGGCATGGTCGG
The DNA here is from genome assembly GCF_042743185.1 of Inquilinus sp. NPDC058860. Lineage (NCBI taxonomy): Bacteria > Pseudomonadati > Pseudomonadota > Alphaproteobacteria > Rhodospirillales > Rhodospirillaceae > Inquilinus > Inquilinus sp. NPDC058860. The sequence goes on from NZ_JBHYMS010000008.1 coordinate 83,110, forward strand.
GTATGTGCCGGCGCTGGCGCTGCTGCACCTGGCGGCCGAGCCGTTCGGCTCCGCCGCGGCGCTGGGCCTGGCCCTGGCGGCCTGCGTGCTGTGGAACGCCACCATGCTGGCGCTGCGCGGCCGCGGCCGCAGGACGGCGACAGCCCGCCCCTAGCTAGCCCGCATTTCTCACACTCCCTGTGCCCTGCGTCGTCTTGCGGCGAGTCGGATGCGGGGGCGGGACGCGAAAAGCATAGCGGCGCTACGGTTGAGCGGCCCGCCCCCGCAGGCGGCCGCCGCAAGACGACCCTCCGGGCCGGTTGAAAATGCCGACAGGGTGCGTCGAACGGCTTGCCCGATGCAGAAGCATCGCGCTGCGCCGCTCTCCTGCCCCGTCGGCATTTTGAACCGGCGCAGGGCACAGGGAGTGTGAGAAATGCGGGTTAGCGGCCCAGCCGGTCCTCGACCCGGCGGATCAGCCCCTTGGCGTCGGCCGGCGCGCGCACCTTGGCGTCGTTGTCGAAGTAGACGTAGATGTCGCGCCTGGCCCGCTTCGGCCCGGGCCGGTCGATCACCCGCTCGGCGTCCTTCGGCTCGCGCCCGATGGCCCAGGCGGCGACGCGGTCGGCCCAGGTGTCGAGCGCCGCGTCGTCATAGCCGCTGACATACAGCTGCTCCGACCCATGCAGGCGGCAATAGACGAAGTCGGAGGTCAGGTCCATGCGCCGCGGCCAATCCACCGTGTCGGCGCAGACCAGGGCCACCCGATGGCGGCGCAGCAGCCGGATGAAGGCGGGATCGAGGAAGCTGTCGTGGCGGATTTCCATGGCGTGCCGCATCGGCCGCTTGCGGTCGGTCCTGGTCCAGGCCCGGCCGGCATAGCGTTCGTCGTGGCGGCGGGCGATCTCCGCCGCGGCCTCGGTGTCCTTCGGCAGCAGCGTGAAGAAGGCCTCGATCCGGTCCGGGTCGAAGCGGAAGCTGGGCGGGAACTGCCACAGGATCGGCCCCAGCTTCGGCCCCAGCCGCAGCGGTCCGGAGGCCAGGAAATTGGCCAGCGGCGCCTCCACCTCGCGCAGGCGGCGCAGATGGGTGATGTAGCGCGGCCCCTTGACCGCGAAGACGAAGTCCCGCGGCGTCTCGGCGGACCAGCGGCCATAGCTCTCCGGCCGCTGGGTGCCGTAGAAGGTGCCGTTGATCTCGACGGTCGGAAAGCTCTCGGCGGCGAAGGCCAGCTCGCGCTTCTGCGGCAGGCCCTTCGGGTAGAACACGCCGCGCCAGGGCCGGTAGGTCCAGCCCGAGATCCCGATCCGCACCTGTCCGGCCTTGCCCATCGCGGTCCTCCGCTGAACAAACGCCGCAAGACGCGGTACCGTGCCCTGAAACGAAGAGGGCGGCCCCTGGCGCCGCCCTCTCCTTCGCTCGGTCGGTCGGGACGTTGTCTTCGATCAGAAGGCGAGGACCAGGCCCGTGGTCAGCGCGGTCGCCTCGTAATCCTGTCCGGCGCGGAACTCGTTCTTCTCGTAGGCCAGCTCGGTGAAGCTGTTGAGGCCCGGGGCGAAGTTGTAGAGGAACGAGCCGATGATGCTGTGGTTGGTCTTCAGGTCGGCGCCGTTGGTGAAGGAGGAGTTCAGGCCGTTGTTCTTCTCCGCCGTGGTGTAGGCATAGCCGACCGAGGCGACGAACGGGCCGCTGGCGTAGGACAGGTCGCCGGTGATCGAATCGATCGCCTTGTCGGCGCGGAAGGTGCTGGAGAAGTGCACCCAGTTCACGCTGGCGCCGAAACCGCTGGAATGGACCAGCTGACCGCCGAGGCTGTAGGCCTCGTAGTCGTGGTTGCCGACGACGCCGTTGCCGTTGCCGGCCGAGCCGAGCAGGGTCACCGTGCTGCCGTCGAAGGTGTTGGTGTACTGGACGCCGGCGGTGACGATGTTCTCGTAGCGGGTGCTGCCGTCGTTGGTCAGGTCGTTGCGGCCGCCGTTGCCGGCATGGCCGTTGCCGCCGGCCACCGGCGTGAAGTCGACGCCGAAGGAGAAGCCGGAGAAGCTCGGCGAGGTGTACTTGATCTTGGTGTCCTTGCCGTTCAGGCCGCCGATGCCGTAGCTCGGATCCACGGCGTAGAAGGTGTCGGAGCCGCCGAACAGGTTGAACTTGCCGTCCAGCCCGTCGCCCCAGCCGGCGCCGAGGCCGAGCTTGCCGTTCAGCGTGTCGTGGACGTAGACGTAGCCGAAATCGGCGATGGCGTAGGGCGCGTCACCGAAGGTGACGGTGCCGAAGCCGCCCTTGACGTAGAGATAGGTGCGGTCGATCGTGACGTCGTTCCGGCGGTCGACGTTGTTCATGCGGATGCGGGCGCCGTATTCCAGGCCGGAATCGGTGACGTTCTTGACGTCGAACTGCAGCCGCGCGTTGGACACGAAGTCATAGTCGCGGTCGAAGGTGTCGTCGGCGGTGTTGCTGATCGACAGGCCGGCCATGAAGCCGATCCAGCCGCTGATCTTCAGCGACAGGCCCGAGGTGACGTTCGCATCCGCCGCCTGGGCAATACTCGTCCCTCCCGTGGCGGCCGCAAGGCACACCCCGAGCAACAAAAACTTCCGCATTTTACTTCCCCTCGCGTGTCGGGCGCGCGTCTCCGCAGTCGAAGCGCCAACCCTTCCTGTAACGCGAGGCTTATACGAAACGGTAAAGTTACAAATCAACCGTTGCCTGCGACAAAAGGACAGATTGTTCGTAAATTTCACAGAACGGTCATGCCGCATCGACGCCGCCCGATGGCTGCGCATCGGGTGGCCCGGTCGATCGATCGGCTCCGGCAGACCGTCCGGGGCCGGGAACGGCGGGCGAGGGGGGCCGCGGTCCGCACCGGCATCGGGCAAGAGGAAGGGCGGCCCCTGGCGCCGCCCTCCAAGTCTGCTGGGTGTCAGTAGGGTCGGTCGGCGATCAGAAGGCGAGGACCACGCCCGTGGTCAGCGCCGTCGATTCATAGTCCTGGCCGATGCGGAATTCGTTCTTCTCGTAGACCAGCTCGGTGAAGCTGCCGAGCCCCGGCGCCAGGTTGTAGAGGAACGACAGCGAGGCGCTGTGATTGGTCTTCAGGTCCTCGCCGTCGGTGAAGGATGATTCGAGGCCGTTGTTCTTCTCCGCCGTGGTGTAGGCATAGCCGAGCGAGATGACGTAGGGGCCGCTGGCGTAGGACAGGTCGCCGGTGATCGAATCGATCGCCTTGTCGGCGCGGAAGGTGCTGGAGAAGTGCACCCAGTTCACGCTGGCGGCAAAGCCGCTGGCGTGGACCAGCTGGCCGCCGAGGCTGTAGGCCTCGTAGTCGTGGTTGCCGCTGACGCCGTTGCCGGTGCCGGCCGAGCCGCGCAGGGTCACCGTGCTGCCGTCGAAGGTGTCGGTGTACTGGACGCCGCCGGTGACGATGTTCTCGTAGCGGACGTCGTCGTTGCTGACCAGCGGCGTCCCGTTGTTGTTGAACAGGTCGTTGCGGCCGGTATTGCCGGCATGGATGTTGCCGCCGGCGACCGGCGTGAAGTCGATGCCGAAGGAGAAGCCCGAGAAGCCCGGCGAGGTGTATTTGACCTTGGTGTCCTTGCCGTTCAGGCCGCCGATGCCGTAGGTCGGGTCGAAGGCGTAGAAGGTGTCGGAGCCGCCGAACAGGCTGAACTTGCCGTCCAGCCCGTCGCCCCAGCCGGCGCCGAAGCCGAGCTTGCCGTTCAGCGTGTCATGGGCATAGACGTAGCCGAAGTCGCCGATGGCGTAGGGCGCGTCGCCGAGGGTGACGATGCCGAAGCTGCCCTTCAGGTAGACATAGGTGCGGTCGACCGTGACGTCGTTGCGGCGGTCGACGTTGTTCATGCGGATGCGGGCGCCGTATTCCAGGCCGGAATCGGTGACGTTCTTGACGTCGAACTGCAGCCGTGCGTTGGACGCGAAGTCATAGTCGCGGTCGAAGCTGTCGTCGTCCGTGTTGCTCAGCGACAAACCGGCCAGGAAGCCGATCCAGCCGCTGATCTTCAGCGACAGGCCCGAGGTCACATTGGTGTCCGCCGCCTGGGCCGCACTGATCCCTCCCGTGGCGGCCGCAAGGCACACCCCGAGCAACAAAACCTTCCGCATCGCTCGTCCCCCGTTGACGGATTGTTATCCCGTTCCATGACGCCTCGGTCGTCCCCCGGCCGTGGCGCGACGAACTTATGTGTGCGGTCCGATGAAGGCAACAGATATTCAGTTAAAAACTTGGGGATCGGGATTTTTTTCTGCTGATCGTTGAGTTGTTGTTGAATTGGTTTGAGCATCCATGAATGTATGTCAGTAAAATTCAGCCTCGAATGTATGTTTTGATTGTGCGGTCGTTGGGCGCAGCCGGCCCGGCCTCCGGTCCCCGCCGTGTGGTTGCCAACGGTCCCCGCGGCCGATATCAACCAGGGGGTCATATGGATAGAGGACACGGCGCATGCAGCGGGATTTCGGCCAGCCGGGGCGCTCGGCGCTGATCGCGGGCGAGGCGGCGATCGCTACCTCGCACCCGCTGGCCTCGGCCGCCGGGCTCGAGGTGCTGATGGATGGCGGCAACGCGGTCGACGCGGCGCTGGCCGCGGTCGCGGTGCAATGCGTGGTCGAAGCCCACATGACCGGCATCGGCGGCGACTGCTTCGTGCTGTACGCCCCGGCCGGGCGCGACGCGCTGGCGCTGAACGGCAGCGGCCGGGCCCCGCGCGCGGCCTCGGCGGAGGCGCTGGCGGCCCAGGGTCTGACGGCGATCCCGCAGCGCAGCCCGCATGCGGTGACGGTGCCCGGCGCGATCTCGGCCTGGTGCCGGCTGCATGCCGAGCACGGGTCGCTGCCGCTCGACCGGCTGTTCGCCCGGGCCATCCTGTATGCGGAGGAGGGCTATCCGGTGGCGCCGCGCGTCGCCTGGGACTGGGCCGAGGATGCCGGCTTCCTGGCCGGCGACCCCGGCTGCAGCGCCGTGTTCCTGCCCGGCGGCCGGATCCCGGCGGTCGGCGACCGCCATGCCCAGCCGCTTCTCGGCGCCCGGCTGCGCGACATCGCCGCCCGCGGTGCCGCCGCCTTCTACGAGGGCGCGGTGGCGGAATCGCTGGTCCGCCTGCTGAAGGCCCAGGGCGGGCTGCACACGCTCGACGATTTCGCCGCCGGCCGCGAGGTCGCCGACTGGGTCGACCCGATCCGGCTCGACTATCACGGCACCGAGGTGGTCGAGTGCCCGCCGAACGGCCAGGGGCTGGCGGCGCTGATGATCCTCGGCCTGCTCTCCGGCCACGACCTGGCGGCCGAACTGCCGGAGGCCGACCGCATCCATCTGCATGCCGAGGCGACCAAGATCGCCTATCACCACCGCGACGCGCTGATCGGCGACCCCGACCACCTGCCGCACGACCCGCGGACGCTGCTGTCGCAGGAGGTGCTGGGCACGCTGCGCCGGCGGATCGATCCGAAGCGCGCCGGCCGGCCGGCGCTGTGGACCGAGCCGGAGCACCGCGACACCATCTATCTCTGCGTCGTCGACCGCGACGGCAATGCCGTCTCCTTCATCAACTCGATCTTCGACAGCTTCGGCAGCGGCCTGCTGGACCTCGGGACCGGCGTGCTGCTGCACAGCCGCGGCCGGTCGTTCCGGGTCGATCCGGGGCACCCGAATTCGATCGGGCCGGCCAAGCGGCCGATGCACACCATCATCCCCGGCCTGCTGCGTCGCGGCGGCCGCACCGCCGGCGTGTTCGGGGTGATGGGCGGGCACTACCAGGCGGCCGGCCAGGCGCAGTTCGTGTCCTCGATCGTCGACCGCGGCCTCGACCCGCAGGCGGCGCTGGACCTGCCGCGCAGCTTCGCCTTCGACGGCGTGCTGCAGCTCGAGACCCGGATCGGCGCGGCGGTGGCGGCGGACCTCGCCGGGCGTGGCCACACGGTCGACCGGCGGGACGAGCCGCTGGGCGGCGGCCAGGCGATCCTGATCGACCATCAGCGCGGCGTGCTGATCGCCGGCTCCGACCCCCGCAAGGACGGCTGCGCGCTGGGGATTTGACGCCAGCCACACTCATATTGTCATGCCCGGGCTTGACCCGGGCATCCAGAGAGCGTCGACATTTTCTGGATTGCCGGGTCAAGCCCGGCAATGACAGTGGAGGGACAGCCGGCCTTTCCAAGGAACTCCCGGGCCGCTCCCGGATTGGACAAGGCGAGCCCAGGAAACGGAGGACCCATGCAGCTTCAGCTCAGCTCCTGGCCGGAGATCGAGGCCTATCTCAAGACCTCGCGCGGCGCGATCATGCCGATCGGGTCGACCGAGCAGCACGGCCCGAACGGGCTGATCGGCACCGACGCGCTGTGCGCCGAGGGCATCGCCCGCGGCGTCGGCGACCGGACCGGGGCGGTGGTCGGCCCGACCATCGGCGTCGGCATGGCGCATCACCATATGACCTTTCCGGGCAGCATGACGCTGAAGCCGTCGACCCTGGTGCTGGTGATCCGCGACTATGTGATGGCGCTGGCCGAGCACGGCTTCGACCGCTTCCTGTTCGTCAACGGCCATGGCGGCAACATCGCCACCATCCAGGCCGCCTTCTACGAGATCTATTCCGAGCGGCGCGCGCTCGGCAGCCCGTCGATCCGCTGTCGCCTGATCAACTGGTGGGACAATCCCGGCGTGCAGCGGCTGTCGAAGGAGCTGTACGGCGTGGCCGAGGGCAGCCATGCCACGGCCAGCGAGGTGGCGGTCACCCAGTATCTGTTCCCCGACCACATCAAGACCGCCGAGTTGGACCCGCCGATCGCGCCCACGGGCCGGTTCTACGATGCCGCCGATTACCGCCGCCGCTTCCCGGACGGCCGCATCGGCTCCAACCCCGGCCTGGCGACGCCGGAGCACGGGAAGCAGTTCTACGATGCGGCGGTGGAGGCGATCGCCGGCACCTATGCGGAGTTCCTGGCGGAAGCCTGAAGCCGCTGAGGGGCATCGCCGAGCGCCTGAAGCAGCGCTTCTCGCAGGGCCGCGGCGTCGTCCTCCGGCACCAGGGTGACGCCCGGCCCTTCGTCAAGGCCGCAGGCGGCGGTGGCGATCACCGGGATGCCCAGCGCCATGGCGCGCAGCAGCGCCCGCGGCTGGTGCTCGACGATCGCCGGCAGCACCACCGCCGCGATCGGGTCGGGCCAGGGGCCGGCGGGCAGCACCCGGGCCGCGACGTTGCGCCAGAACGGCTTGTCGTCTTCGCGTGCCCGGCCGGTCACGGCCAGGTCGATGTCCAGCCCCTCGACCGCCTCGCGCAGGGCATAGGCGCCCTTGCGGGCCAGGGGCGAGGCCGGGAACAGGATGGTGCGGCCGCCGATTGCCGGACGCGGCGCCGCGGCGACGTCCGGCAGCACCCAGTCGAGATGCACCGCCCGGTCGGCGAAGCGCGCGGCGATGCCGCCATGCGGGGTGTAGAGGCGGGTCGCGGCAGCCAGCGCCCCGGCCTCGGCCATGACGATATCGTCCGGCGCGCGGAAATCTCCCAGCGTCGGGCTCTCGGGGCGGCGGACCAGGGCGCGGTCCAGCCGCGCCTGCAGCGCCGCCAGCGGCCAGCGCTCCATCAGCACGTCGAAGCTGCGGCCCTGCAGGCAGCCGAGGCGCCAGAGATGCGGCAGCAGCCCCTGGCCGACCACCAGATGGGTGTGGCGATGGGACAGGCGGCGGGCATAGGCCTCGGCCAGCCGCCGGTCGAAGCCCAGCATCGCCCGCGGCAGGGCGCCGCCCACCACCGGCAGGCGGCGCAACGCCCGGGCGCGGGCCAGCGCGACCAGGGTGGCGCGGCTTTCGCCGCCGGCCAACTCGGGCCAGGCATAGCGGGTCCGCCGGCGCATCGGCAGGAACAGCCGATCCTGCGGCCCGGCCTGGGCACGCATCAGCGCAGCGAATTCCGGCCAGCTTCCGTCGACCAGCCAGGCGGCCGGCCGTCTGGTGATCTCCGCCCCCCTCGGCAGGCGGCGGCGGCAGTCCTCACGGGCGCAGCCGACGCAGTCATGCGCCGACTCGCGCGGGACAGGGAAGGGGACCACAATGCCTGCGGCCGGGGCGGCGGCGCTGCGGAAGCGGATCTCCAGCTCCGTTGCCGTCAGCCGCGCCTCGATGCGGAAGCTCGCCCGGCTGCGGAAGCGCAGGTCGACATAGTTCCAGAATACGGTGGCGTCGCGCCCGGCGGCGGCGCGCGAGCCCGGCACCAGCCGGCTGTGGGCGTGGCGCTCGACGATCTCGAAGCCGGCGGCCAGCGCCGCTTCGTACAGCCCGTTCGACAGCTGGCACAGCCCGCCGCCGGTGCTGGCGACCAGGCAGCCCTCGCGCAGCTCGCGCCCGGCGACGAAGCCGCGCCGACGTGAGGCGCGGCCGATCTGGCGCCAGAAGCTGAACACGGCGCCGGCCGGCACCTCCACGCCGTCGAGGGCGCGCACGGCCAGTCGCAGATTGTGGATCTTGCCGGCGGTCAGGTCGTGCTCCCCGCCCGGCCCGGACCACAAAGGCGAGCGGATCCCGGCGACCACGGCGGCGTCGCGCAGCCCGTCCGCGCGCGGATGGCGGGCCGGCCGGCGGCCGATCTCGACCACGGCTCGGCGGCCGCGCAGCAGCACGGCCCTGGCGCCGAAGACCAGCGCGTCCCGACGCGACGGGACCTTGTGATCCGCGGGTATCGTCATAGCTGTCACGCCCCTCCCGGCCGAAGGAAGAGTGGGCGCCGGGAAGATGGCCGGACGATGTCGCGGCGATGGCAGGGCGGTGTGCTGCGCGCGGACTTGACGTCCGGGCCCGCCAGCTTGATGAAAGGCGACGCTTCCGATCGGGCCTGCCATGACCGACGCCCCCCGCCGCATCGGCTTCCTGCTGCTGCCGCAATTCTCGATGATGGCCTTCGCCTCGGCGCTGGAGCCGCTGCGCGTCGCCAACCGGCTGTCGCGGCGCCAAGCCTATCACTGGACCATCTTCTCCGCCGACGGCGCACCGGTGCCGGCCTCGAACGGCCTGCCGCTGCCGGCCGATGCCGTCGCCGGCAGCGCCGACGACTTGCCGATGCTGATCGTCTGCGCCGCCTTCGAGCCGCTGGCCGCCGTCACCCCGGCGCTGACCCGCTGGTTCCGCCGGCTGGACCGCGCCGGCGCCGTGCTCGGCGGCATCGATACCGGATGCTTCGCGCTCGCCTCCGCCGGGCTGCTCGACGGCTACCGCGCCACCGCGCATTGGGAGGCGCTGGACGGCTTCGCCGAGCAGTTCCCGCGGGTCGAGGCGCGCGCCTGCCTGTTCGAGGCCGACCGCCGCCGCCTGACCTGCGCCGGCGGCACCGCGGCGCTCGACCTGATGCTGCAGATCATCCGCATGGACCACGGCGCCGGGCTGGCGGCGGCGGTGTCGGAGCAGTTCATCTACAACACCCTGCGCCACGCCGAGGACCGGCAGCGCCTGTCGGTGCCGCGGCAGCTCGACATCCGCGACAGCCGCCTGGCCCGGATGGTCGAGATCATGGAGCGCAACGTCGCCAGCCCGATCGCGGTCACAGCCCTGGCCCGCACCGTCGACATGTCGCCGCGCCAGGTCGAGCGGCTGTTCACCCGCCATCTCGGCCGCGGGCCGCAGGGCTTCTACCAGTCGCTTCGGCTGCAGCGGGCGCGGTCGATGGTGCAGTATTCGGACGACCCGCTGCTGGAGGTCGCGGTCGCCTGCGGCTTCGGCAGCTACGAGCATTTCTGCCGCTGCTACCGGCGCGAATTCGGCGTGCCGCCCAGCCGCGACCGCCGCGCCTCCGCCGCCTAGCGGAAAGCGTCAAGCCGCCGTCGCTCCCGATCAAGGTTGGGGCTGCCGGCCGGGCGTAGCCTGACCCCAGGTGCCGGTTCGCCGGCGAGACGGGGAGGTGGCCGGCGATGGCCTTGCAGACTGACATCAACCGGCGCGTGATCGTGACCTGCGCCGTCACCGGCGCCGGCGACACGGTGGGCAGGCATCCGGCGATCCCGGTGACGCCGCAGCAGATCGCCGATGCGGCGCTGGAGGCGGCGAAGGCCGGCGCCACCGTGGCCCATATCCATGTCCGCAACCCCGAGACCGGCAAGCCCAGCCGCGACCCGGCGCTGTACTGCGAGGTGGTGGACCGCATCCGCTCCAGCGGCGTCGACATCGTCATCAACCTGACCGCCGGCATGGGCGGCGACCTGGTGATCGGCCCCGAGGACAGCCCGACGACATTCGGCCCCGACACCGACCTGGTCGGCGGCATCGACCGGCTGCCGCATGTCGAGCAGCTGCTGCCGGAGATCTGCACCCTCGACTGCGGCTCGCTGAATTTCGGCGACGGCTCGCTGGTCTATGTCTCCACCCCCGACATCCTGCGCCGGCAGGCCAAGCGGATCCAGGAGCTGGGCGTGAAGCCGGAGCTCGAGATCTTCGACACCGGCAACCTGTGGTTCGCGCGGAAGATGGTCGAGGAGGGGCTGCTCGACGCGCCGCCCCTGTTCCAGCTCTGCCTCGGCATTCCCTGGGGCACGCCGCCCGACCCGCGGATGATGCTGGCGATGCGCGACATGCTGCCGGACGGCGCGGTCTGGGCCGGCTTCGCCATCGGCCGGCTGCAGTTGCCCTTCGTCGCCCAGGCGGTGCTGCTGGGTGGCCATGTCCGGGTCGGGCTCGAGGACAACCTCTATCTCGACAAGGGCGTCTTCGCCTCGAACGGCAGCCTGGTCGAGCGGGCGCGGACCATCATCGAGGCGATGGGATCCAAGGTGATGACTCCGGCCGAGGCGCGCAGCCATCTCGGCCTCAAGCTGAAGGGTCAGGCCCATGCCGCGTGAGATCCGCACCCTCGGCGTCGTCGGCGGCGGCGTCATCGGCAGCGGCTGGGCCGCCCGCGCGCTGGCCCGCGGCCTGAACGTCGTCGCCTGGGACCCGTCGCCGACCGGCGAGCAGGCGCTGCGCGACGCCGTCGCCAATGCCTGGCCGGCTTTGACCCGCATGGGTCTGGCCGAAGGCGCCAACCCGGAGCGGCTGGCGGTCCTCGGCTCGGCCGAGTCGGTCGCGGCCGTGGCCGATTTCGTGCAGGAGAGCGCGCCGGAGCGGATCGAGCTGAAGCGCAAGCTGCACCACGCCATGGCGGCGGCCGCGCCGGCCGACGTCATCCTCGGCTCCTCCTCCTCCGGCCTCCTGCCCAGCGAGATCCAGGAGGGCGCGCGGCATCCGCAGCGGATCGTCATCGGCCACCCGTTCAATCCGGTCTATCTGCTGCCGCTGGTCGAGGTGGTGGGAGGCAGGCAGACGGCACCGGAGACGATCAAGACGGCGTCGGCCTTCTACGCCTCGCTCGGCATGAAGCCGCTCTATGTCCGCAACGAGATCGACGGCTACATCGCCGACCGCCTCTTGGAGGCGCTGTGGCGCGAGGCGCTGCACCTGGTCGCCGACGGCATCGCCACGACCAGGGAGATCGACGAGGCGATCTGCTTCGGCGCCGGCATCCGCTGGGCTTTCATGGGCACCAACCTGACCTACCACCTGGCCGGCGGCGAGGGCGGCATGCGGCATATGCTGGAGCAGTTCGGCCCGGCGCTGGAGCTGCCCTGGACCAGGCTGGTGGCGCCGAAGCTGACCGACACCCTGATCGACCGCATGGTCGACGGCACCCGCGAGCAGGCCGGCGGCTGGCCGGTGAAGAAGATCGAGCGCTGGCGCGACGAGCGCATCATCCGGATCCTGCAGGCGCTGGAGGCCGCCGACCGCGAGACCGGCCACCCGACCTACGACCCGCGGCCGGGCTCCGCCTGACTCCGCCCGGCCGGATCCTTCCCCGACCGGGCGGTCTTTCATCCGGGGTCAGCGCAGGCCGGCGCCCGGCTGCCGCAGCCTGGCAAAGGCCGCCTTCAACCGCGCCGCATAGGCCGGGTCGGCCGATGCCGTGGGCGCCGGCGGCCGCCGTCCGGGTGCCGCGGCCGCGATCGCGGCCCGGAGGCGCACGGCCTCGCCCTCGGTCACCGAGGTACCGCCGAGCAGGCCCATATAGGTCTTGGTGTCGTGCTGCTGCAGCACCTCGTCGAGCCAGGGGCCGACCGGGGAACTCGGGTCGGGCGTCAGCCAGGTGCCCGGCAGCGACTGGCTGTCCGGAATGTCGGTGTAGGACACGCCGCAATGCAGCAGCCAGAAATCATAGCCCAGGATCGCGGTGGCGATCGCGACCGGCGCCAGCAGGCCGGGGCCGACATCGGCGTAGATCAGCGGGATCTCGTCCAGGTCGGCCATCGCCTTCGGCACCATGTCGAGCGTGTTGCGGTAGCAGGCCGCCGTCGGGAAGGCGCTGCGGAAGGCCTCGGCGAAGGCCTGGTTGCCTGCGGTCGGCGCCGCGTAGGTGGTGGGCACGATGGCGGGGGACAGGCCCTGCTGCCCCAGCTGCGACTGCAGCCACGGCGCCAGCACGGTGGTGACGCAGCCGCCCAAGCTGTGCCCGGTCACCTGCAGCGGCACCTGCCCGTTGCCGGCGGTGCCGTAGAAGCCGGCCAGGAAGCCGACCAGGGACTGCCCGCCCGCGGTCATGCCGGAGATCCGGGACAGCGCGTCGGCCGTGCCGTCGGCGATCAGCGTGCCCGTCGCGGTCGTCCAGGGCGGCGCCTGCTGGCTGTCGGCGTCGAGGTCCTGGACGATCTGGTTCCACAGCCCCAGCAGCGGGACGTCCCAGTCGGTGCCGCGCACGACGACGGCCAGGGACAGGGTCTGCCCCGACGCGCTGCGAACCGCGACATAGGCCAGGTTGGCCCCGGACGGGTCCTGCGCCGGCCCCCAGGCCAGCGACCAGCTGCCGCCGCCCGATGCCGGCCAGGCCAGCGGGAAGCTGCCCGGGATGGCGGAGGGGTCGAGATAGGAGATCTGGCACAGCTGGAGCAGGCTGATGCTCGCGGCATCAGCCGTTGCAGTTTGAATGGGCATGATCAATTCCTCGAATTAATAATAAAATTAGATAATCTGACAAATATTATTATAGCAGAAGAGAAATGCCTCGAAAGCTATTTCACATGCGCCCGCAGGGTGCGGCCGCGGACGCGCTCGCGGTGCATGATGTAGAGGCTGGAGGCGATGACGATGCCGGCGCCGATCACGACGAAGGGGTCGACGGCATTGCCGAAGAACAGGCTGCCATAGGCCAGCGCCCAGACGATCATGGTGTACTGCATCGGCGCGATGGTGCTGGCCGGCGCCAGCGACAGCGCCCGCACCACCAGGAACTGGGCCGACCCCATCAGGAGGCCGGCGGCGCCGACGCGCAGCAGGTCGAACCAGCTCGGCAGCTCGAACACGAACAGCGCGACCGGCAGGCTGGTCGCCAGCAGCCCCAGCATCACCGCCGTCACCATCACCGCGCGCTGCTCGTCGCGGCTGATCTTGCGCATGATCAGCACGACCCCGGCGCCGGTGAAGACCGAGCCGAGCGCCGAAAGGTGGCCGAGCGTCAGCGTCTCGAAGCCCGGCCGCACCATCACCAGGATACCCAGGAACCCGGCCACCACCGCGGCCCAGCGATGGGCGCGCACCTGCTCGCCCAGGATCGGGATCGACAGGATCGTCACCACCATCGGGGTGCAGAAGGCGATGGCGTAGACATCGGCCAGCGGCAGGGCGGAGAAGGCGTAGAAGCCGAAGATGGTGCCGATCCCGGCCAAGAGGCCGCGCAGCACGATCAGCCGCGGATGCGCCGCCCGCATCCGGCCGAGCCCGCCGTCGCGCCGCAGCATGATCAGGATCGGGATGCAGGCGAAGGCGACCTGCATCGGGATGATCTGGAAGATCGAGTAGCTGGCCGTCAGCCCCTTCACCAGCGCGTCGCTGGACGCGAACATCAGGTTGGCGAAGAGCGAGCAGAGCACGCCGAGCAGCGGCGTCTCGACGCCGGAGGAGGGGAGGGGCGTCGCGGCCGGAGGCGCCGTCGTCGCACGCATGGGGGCCATCGGGACAGTCTCGTCGCCGCGCCGCCAGAGTCGCATGGTCGTCTCGATCCCCTCCGGGGCGGCGGTCTGCCCGTCCTGCCCCGATGGTCAGAGATACGCCTGTGGCCGGAAAACGGGTGGCGAAAGCCGGAAGGGCTGGCATGCGCGCCGGGCGGCCGTCACGGCGTCGGATCGTGGAAACGTTTTAACAAGGGCGATCCGCAGCGATCCTGCAGGCCGACGGAACGAGTGTCCCGGGATGCCGCTGGACGGATGTTGACGTTCACACGGATTCATCCAAACATGGTCAACGGTCTGATGAATAGGCGCCGGCGCGGGGGCATCCCCGCGGGCGAAGAGCGCCGAGGGGAGGGATGTGAGCGCAGCGGAAGTCGCCTGGTCCGATCGGTCCGCCGGAACGCCGGCGGTCATCGCCGCCGAGGGCATCTCGAAATCCTTCGCCGGGGTCGAGGTGCTGCGCGGCATCGACCTCGCCTTGGCCGGCGGCGAGATCCACGCCCTCCTGGGCGAGAACGGCGCCGGCAAATCGACCTTCGCCCGCATCCTCGCCGGGGTGCACCGGCCCAGCGCCGGGCGCCTGCTGCTGCAGGGACGGGCGGTCGAGATCGGCTCGCCGCTCGAGGCGCAGCGCCTGGGCATCACCCTGATCCATCAGGAGCCGATCTCCTTCCCGCATCTGTCGGTGGCGGAGAACCTGTTCATCGGCGGCGGGGGAGGCGGCCCGTTCAGCCGGGTGCGCTGGCGCGGCATGGCGGCCGAGGCCCGGCGGCTGATGGACGATCTCGGCGTCGCCATCGACGTCGGCCGGCCGACCGGCGGCCTGTCGATCGCCGACCAGCAGATGGTCGAGATCGCCCGCGCCCTGGCCGCCGACAGCCGCCTGATCCTGATGGACGAGCCGACGGCGCCCCTGACCCCGCGCGAGGTCGAGACCCTGTTCGCCATCGTCCGCCGGCTGCGCGACGAGGGTCGCGCCGTGGTCTTCATCAGCCATCGGCTGGAGGAGGTGCGGGCGCTGTGCGACCGGGTCACCATCTTCCGCGACGGCGAGCGGGTGGCGACTGCACCGGCCGCCGACCTGCCGGACGGCGAGATCATCCGGCTGATGATCGGCCGGCCGCTCAAGGCCTTCCTGCACAAGGAGAAGGCAGCGATCGGCGAGACCGCGCTGGAGGTCGAGGGGCTGGGCCGCGCCGGCCGTTTCGCCGGCATCGGCTTCACGCTCAGGCGCGGCGAGGTGCTGGGCATGGCCGGTCTGGTCGGCGCCGGCCGCACCGATGTGGCGCGGGCGCTGTTCGGCATCGCCCCGGCGGATCGCGGCCGGATCAAGGTGAAGGGGCGGGAGGTGGCGATCACCGACCCGGCCCGGGCGATCGGCCTCGGCCTCGCCTATGTGCCGGAGGACCGGGCGGCCGCCGGCATCTTCCGGTCGCTGCCGGTCGACCAGAACATCACCGCCGCGGCCCCCGGCCGGATCGCGCGGCGCGGCGTGATCAGCCCGGCGGCGGAGCGGGCGGCGGCGCGCGGCGCGATCGACAAGCTGCGCATCCGCCTGGCCTCGCCGCGCCAGCCGATCGGCGAACTGTCCGGCGGCAACCAGCAGAAGGCGATCCTGGCGCGCTGGCTGATGACCGATCCGGAGATCCTGATCCTCGACGAGCCCACGCGGGGCATCGACATCGGCGTGAAGGCGGAGTTCTACGACATGATCAATGCGCTGGCGGCGGACGGGCGGGCGATCCTGCTGATCTCGTCCGAGTTGCCGGAGTTGCTGACGCTGAGCGACCGCATCCTGGTGATGTCCGAGGGCCGGCTGACCGCCGAGTTCAGCCGCGCCGAGGCGACCCAGGAGGCGATCATGGCGGCCGCCGTCCCTCGCAGCCGGGTGGAGACCGGGACATGACCGCGCTCACCCGCCTGCTCGCCGCGCGGGAGGCCGGCATCGTGGTGATGCTGGTGCTGTTCTACGCCGTGGTCGGCGCCATCGAGCCGCGCTTCCTGACCTGGGAGACGTTCCGCATCGTGCTGCTGGCCATCCCGCTGATCCTGGTCGCGGCGATGGGGCAGATGATGGTGATCCTGGCCCGCCACGTGGATCTCTCGATCGGCTCGGTGCTCGGCTTCGCCGCCATCGCCGTCGGCATGATCTTCCGCGACGTGCCGGACTTCCCGATCTGGCTCGGCTTCCTGCTGGCCGTCGCGATCGGCGCCGGCCTCGGCCTGGTCAACGGCCTCGTCGTCACCCTGTTCGGGCTGCCCTCGATCATCGTCACCCTCGGCACCATGAGCCTGTTCCGCGGGCTGGTCTTCATCCTGTCCGGCGGCCGCCAGGTCGACCCGAACCACATCCCGCCGGGTCTCATCCGCATGGCCCAGACCTCGCCGGTCGGGATCCCCTGGATCGTGCTGATCGCCCTGGCCGTCGCCGTCGCCACCCATCTGGCGCTGCGCCATCTGCGCGTCGGGCGCGAGATCTACGCCATCGGCTCGAACCCGCCGGCGGCGCGGCTGCGCGGCATCCGGGTGGTGCCGGTCACGCTCGCAGTCTTCGCTCTGTCCGGCGCCTGCGCCGGCCTCGCCGGCCTGCTCTACGCCGCCCGCTTCGGCTATGTGAACCCGGGCATCACCGGCGTCGGCTTCGAGCTGACGGTGATCGCCGCCGTGGTCATCGGAGGGGTCAGCATCAATGGCGGCACCGGCAGCGTCGCCGGCACCGCGCTCGGCGTGCTGCTGCTCGGCTCGGTCACCGTGGCGCTGCCGATCCTCGGCATCTCCGGCTTCTGGCAGAACGCGATCTACGGCGCCATCATCATCCTGGCGCTGGTGATCGACCGCTCGGTCCGCGAAGGCGGCTTCGCCCATCTCTGGCGCCGGGGGCCGGCATGACGGTGCTGCCGATGGAACGACCCGCCACCTCCTGGCGCCGCGCCCTGCTGCGGCCGGAGACGATGACCTTCCTGCTGCTGGTCGCCGCCGCGGTCGTCGGCACCCAGCTGTCGCCCTTCTTCGCCGATCTCGGCTTCGTGCTGGAGAGCGCGACCTATTCGATCGAGTTCGGCATCGTCGCCCTGGTCCTGACCATGATCGTGGTCTCGGGCGAGATCGATCTGTCGGTGGCGGCGATGATGGCGCTGTCCACCTGCCTGTTCGCCCTGGCCGCCAAGGCCGGGCTGCCGATGCCGGCGGCCATGAGCTTGGGCGTGCTGGCCGGGGCGGCGATGGGCGGGTTCAACGCGCTCCTGGTCACCTGGCTGCGCCTGCCCTCGATCATCGTCACCATCGGCACCATGACGCTGTATCGCGGCATCGCCCAGATCTTCGCCGGCGACCGCTCGATCGGCGGCTTCCCGGCCTGGTTCGTCGGCATCGACTTCGTCGAGGTCGGCATCGTGCCGGTGCCGGTGATCGTTTTCATCGTGCTGGCGCTGGCGCTGGGCCTGCTGCTCGGCCGCACCGTGCTCGGCCGGCAGATCTACCAGATCGGCACCAGCGAGACGGCGGCGCGGCACGCTGGCATCCGGGTCGACCGCATCAAGTCGATGCTGTTCGTCGCCTCCGGCGTGATCTCGGCCCTGGCCGGGCAGATGATGGCCTCGCGCCTCGGCTCGGTGCGCTACGACCTGGCCGCGGGCGGCGAGCTGCAGATGGTGCTGATCGTGATGCTGGGCGGCACCTCGATCTTCGGCGGCCGCGGCACCATCGCCGGCACCTTCCTGGCGCTGTGGCTTCTGGTGATCATCCAGACCGGCATGACCGTGGCCAACATCGCGATCGAGGCGCAACTGACCGTGCTGGGCCTGCTGCTGATCCTGTCGATCATCGCCTCGAACGCCATCACCGCCGTCCGACGACGCTGACCAGAACACCATCAAACAAGGAGGAAACGATGCCCCGGACCAAGCTTCTCACCGCCCTGGCGGTCGCCGCCGGCCTGTTCGCCGGCTCCGCCCTCGCGGCCGACCCGGTCAAGATCGTGTACATCCCGAAGAACACCGGGAACCCCTATTTCGACAGCATCATCAAGGGCTTCGAGGACGGCTGCAAGGAACTGGGCTGCGAGTTCACCACGGTCGCCCCGGCGACGCCGGAGGCGACTTCGCAGATCCCCTTCGTCACCGCCCAGATCCAGCGCGGCGTCAACGTCATCGCCATCTCGCCGAACAGCCCGGACGCGCTGAACCAGATCTTCGACCGGGCCCGGTCGCGCGGGGTGAAGATCATCGTCGTCAACTCCGACGTGCCGGGCAATGAGGCGCATCGCGACGCCGCCATCCTGCCGGTCGATTTCAGCCAGACCGGGTCGGCCCAGGTCGAGCTGATGGGCTCGATGATCGGCTACAAGGGCGAGGTCGCGATCCTGTCGGCGACCACCGACGCGCCGGACCAGAATGTCTGGATCGCCGACATGAAGAAGGTGCTGGAGGGCGACGCCAAGTACAAGGACATGAAGCTGGTCACTATCGCCTATGGCGACGACGACCCGCAGAAGAGCACGACCGAGACCGAGGCCCTGCTGGCCAACTACCCGAACCTGGCCGGCATCATCTCGCCGACCACGGTCGGCGTCGCCGCCGCGGCCCAGGTGGTGGAGACGGCGGGCAAGGCCGCCAAGGTCAAGGTCACCGGCCTCGGCACCCCGAACCAGATGCGCCGCTTCATCGAGAACGGCACGGTCACGGCGTTCCAGCTGTGGAGCCCGTACAACGAGGGCTGGCTGGCCTCGCATCTCGCGGTCGGGGTGCTGGGCGGCAAGGTCGAGCTGAAGCCGGGCTCCAGCTTCGAGGTGCCGAAGCTGGGCACGATCAAGATCGGCGACAACGCGCAGATCCTGACCCAGTCCCAGCCGACCACCTTCGACAAGAGCAACATCGGCCAGTTCAACTTCTGACGAAGCCAGCCCGTGCGTAGGTTGGGTTCGCCCAGGGGCGAACCCAACAGCCTACCATCCGAAACGATGTTGGGTTCGCTGTCGCGAACCCAACCTACGAAATCGCCAACCGGCCCGCCGCGATGCCCTGCAGCACCTCGACGAAGAAGGCCGGCTCCGCCTCGGCGATGCGCTGCTGCAGTGTCTCGACCGTGTCGCCCGGCAGAACCGGAACCTCGCGCTGCGCCACGACCGGACCATGGTCGTATTCGCCGTCGACGATATGGACCGTCATGCCGCTGACGGTCCGGCCTGCGGCCAGCACCGCAGCGTGTACGTGCCGGCCGTACATGCCCCCGCCGCCGAACTCCGGGAGGAGGGCGGGATGGATGTTCAGGATCCGGCCGCGGTAGCGGTCGAGCGTGAGGGGGCCAACCTTGCGCAGATAGCCCGACAGCACCAGCCATTCGGCGCCTGCCTCTTGCATCTCCCGGCAGATAGCCAAGTCGGCTGCAGCCTCGCCGCCTTCGCTGGTCGCGCTGATGTGGCGGTGCGGGACCCCGGCCGCCTCGGCGAAGCGCAGGGCCGGCGCGTCCCGGTTGTTGCTGACCACGAGGCAGGCCTCGCCTGCCAGCGTGCCGTCGCCGATCGCCCGGACGATCGCCCGCAGGCTGGTGCCGCCATGCGAGGCCAGGAAGCCCAGGCGCAAAGCCGCATTCACCGAGATTTCCCCTTCGGCCGGCCGATCGAGCCGTGCAGCACCACGCTGCTGCCCAGCAGCACCCGGCGCGGTGGGGCGTCGAGGCCGCTCAGCCGCTCCAGCAGCATCCGCGCGGCGGTGGCGCCGACCTCGGCCATGTCGCGGTCGATCACCGTGATCGGCGGGTCGACCAGCTCGGCCAGCACCCGGTCGTCGGCACCGGCCAGCGACAGGTCCCGCGGCACCGCCAGGCCCAGCAGCCGGATCGCGCGCAGGGCGCCCTGGAAGATCTCGTTGCCGCCGGCGATCAGCGCGGTCGGCGGCTTCGGCCCGGTCAAGAGGTCATGCGCTTCGGCCGCGCCGTATTCCGCGGTCTGAGCGCGGGAGCGGATCAGCCGCTCCTCCACCGCCAGCCCGGCCTCGGCCAACGCCTTGCGGAAGGCGTCGGCGCGGGCCCGGCCGGGGCGGATCTTCTCCGACGCCGTGATCAGCGCGATCCGCCGGTGGCCCTGCGCCGCCATCTGCCGCACCAGCGTGTCGATCGGCCGGGCGTGGTCGCTGTAGACCACGTCGGCCGCCACCGGCACGTCGCGGTCCAGGATCACCAGCGGCACGCCGACCCGGCCCAGCCGCTCGATCACCGGCGCATGCGTCTCGTCCGCCAGGGTGACGATCAGCCCGTCCATCTGGCGCTGCTGCGCCGCCTCCAGGAAGGCCAGCTCGCGGGCGGGCGAGCGGTTGGAGGAGACGGCGAACAGCATGTAGCCGGCGGCGGACAGCACCGGCTCCGCCCCGATGGCGACGCGCGAGAACACCGGGTTTGCCATGTCCGGGATCAGGAAGCCGATGGTGCGGGTGCGGCTGGTGCGCATGGTGCGGGCGGCGGCGTTGGGCTGGTAGCCCGTCTCCGCCATCGCCGCCAGCACGCGGGCCCGTGTCGCCTCCGCCACCCGGGCGCTGCCGCCGGCGACGCGCGACACGGTGCCGATCGACACCGAGGCCCGCGCCGCCACGTCGCGGATCGTCGGCCGGCGCGTCGGGAAAACGTTCACAGGGGAGGGCTTCGTGCGATCGGCCATGGCTCGCCGGGATTTTCGCCGGAATCCCCGCCGGCTGCAATCGGCCGATGGTGTTGACGTTTACACGCTCGCACCGTGGCGGCATCGATGCTACCTCGCTGCGAGGCCATCCGGGAGAAGGCGATGATCGAGTTCGGCGTCGATACGGTCCAGATCGTGTTCAACCCGGCGGGCGGGCATCTGCACGATGTCGTGATGCGCTGGCAGGGGCGGGAGATCCGGCCGCTGCACCGGGCGCCCTGGGTCGACAGCGGCGAGGCGCTGCCGGACGACATCCCGCTCGGCCTGCGCAACCTGGCCGGCGACTTCTTCTGCGCCCCCTTCGCCGACAGCGACCTGGACGGCGCCCCCGGCCATGGCTGGACCGCCAACGGCCACTGGACCCTCGACGGCATCGATCGGGAGGCGGGCGGCGTCACCGCACGCTTCACACTGCGGGAGACGGTGTTCGGCGCCACCGTGCGCAAGGCGATCACGCTGCGCCACGGCCAGCCGATCGTCTACCAGCGCCACGTCTTCGAAGGCGGCGCCGGGGCGCTGCCGATGGCGCATCACGCCATGATCCGGGCGCCCGGCGGGGCGGCGCTCAGCTTTTCGCCGAAGGCCTTCGGCACCACCCCGCCGACCCCGGTCGAGCCCGATGCCGCGCGGGGGCGCTCGGCGCTGGCCTATCCGCAGCGCTTCGCCGGGCTCGGCGCCTTACACTTGGCCGACGGGCGCACGGTCGACGCCTCGCGCTACCCCTTCGCCGACAGCCATGAGGACATCGTGCTGCTGGCCGAGGCGCCGGGCTCGCCGCTCGGCTGGTCGGCGGCGCTGGCGGCGCATGAGGGGTTCCTGTTCTTCGGTCTCAAGGACCCGCGCCGCCTGCCGTTCACCATGCTGTGGATGAGCAATGGCGGCCGCGACTATCTGCCCTTCTCCGGCCGGCACCGCCATGTGCTGGGGATCGAGGAGGGCTGCATGTACCTGCATCTCGGCCACCGCGCCTCGATCGGGCCGAACCCGCTGACCGCCGAGGGCTACCCGACCGCGATCGCGCTGGAGCCGGCGGGCCGGGTCGAGATCGCCTACGCCTTCGGCGCTGTCCCGGTCGAGCCGGGCTGGGACCGGGTCGAGGCGATCAGCCACGGCCCCGGCGCGCTGGACCTGCGTATCGCCGGCGGCCCGGCCCTGACGCTGCCCTTCGAGGCGGGGCGGATCGGGCTCACATCGTAGGTTGGGTTCGCTTCGGCGAACCCAACACTGGTTCGGGCTGCACGATGTTGGGTTCGCGGCCGCGAACCCAACCTACTTTTCCGCAGTGTGGAACGATAGCCGGCCGCTCGCTTGCGATTCGCTCTTGAACCGCGGCCGGTCCTCGCCTTCGATGGGCCGCCTGCAGCCGCATCCAGAAAGAAGGGCTTCATGTCCGCGTCCGATCGCGCCGTCCTCGAGGCCCTGTTCCAGGCCGCGCTCAGCGCCGCCTATCCGGAGACGCGGATGCAGCACCTGCTGCCGCAGCCTTCGCAGGGCTGCACCATCGTGCTCGGCGCCGGCAAGGGCGCGGCGCGGATGGCCCGGGCCTTCGAGACGCTGTGGCCGCATCCCTGCGAAGGCCTGGTCGTCACCCGCTACGGCCACGGCACGCCGACCGAGCGGATCGAGGTGGTCGAGGCCGCGCATCCGGTGCCGGACGCCGCCGGCAGCGCCGCCGCCCGGCGCATCCTCGACCTCGCCCGCGCCGCCGGGCCGGACGACCTGGTGGTCTGCCTGATCTCGGGCGGCGCCTCGGCCCTGCTGTCGCTGCCGGCCGACGGGCTGGCCCTGGCCGACAAGCAGGCGGTGAACAAGGCGCTGCTGCGCTCCGGTGCGCCGATCCAGGAGATGAACGCGGTGCGCAAGGCGATGTCCGCGATCAAGGGCGGGCGCCTGGCCGCCGCCGCGGCGCCGGCGCGGGTCGTCACCTATCTGATCTCCGACGTGCCGGGCGACGAGCCGGGCGTGATCGGCTCCGGCCCCACCGTCGCCGGCGGCGCCGACCCGGAGACGGCGCTGGCGATCCTGCGCCGCTACGAGATCTCCGTCCCGCCCGCGGTCGAGCGGGCGATCCGCGCCAACGCCGCGCCGGCCGAGCTGCCGGCTGCCGATCTGCACATGCTGGCGACGCCGCAGATGGCGCTGGAGGCGGCGGCGGCGAAGGCGCGGGAACTGGGCCTGACCCCGGTGATCCTGGGCGACGCGCTGGAGGGCGAGGCGCGCGAGGTCGGCCGGGTCCTGGCCGGCATCGCCGAGCAGGCGCTGCGGCACGGCCAGCCGGCGGCGCGGCCCTGCGTGCTCCTGTCCGGCGGCGAGACCACGGTGACGGTGAGAGGGCAGGGCCGCGGCGGCCGCAATGTCGAGTTCCTGCTGGCCCTGGCGATCCAGCTGCAGGGCCGGCCCGGCATTTCCGCCATCGCCTGCGACACCGATGGCATCGACGGGTCGGAGGACAATGCCGGCGCCTGGGCCGATGCCGGGACGCTGGCGCAGGGCAGGGCGCAGGGGCTCGCGGCAGCCGAGTTCCTGGCGAACAACGACGCCTACAGCTATTTCGCGGCGCTCGACCGGCTGGTGGTGACCGGGCCGACCCTGACCAACGTCAACGACTTCCGCGCCATCCTGGTGCGGTAGCGCCGGCGTGCGGTCCGGGCCGCACGGTCGTTTACGAGGCGCCGCGAGGCCGGCGTGTGAACCGGCGTCCATTATCCATATCATTCCCGTTCGTATAATTTTGTTCTCCTCCTCACCTTCCGATGGCGCTTTTCCGATAAGGCCCGTCATCGGCAACGGATTCGATGGGGAGGTTTTCCGTCATGACCGTCAACGCCAGCTCGCTCACCCGGATCTCGGTCGACAGCAGCGGCACCAGCGCCAACAACATCGCCACCGGCGGCGTGATGTCGGCCGATGGCCGCTATGTCGTGTTCCAGAGCACCGCGACCAACCTGGTCGGCGGTGACGCCAACGGCGTCTTCGACGTCTTCCTGCGCGACACGCTGACCGGCACGACCACGTTGATCTCCACGGCGACCGGCGGGACGCAGGGCAACAACGTCTCCAGCGTTGCCGCGATCACCGATGACGGCCGCTACGTGTTCTTCAACAGCAGCGCGACCAACCTGGTCGGCGGCGACACCAATGCCGGTCTCGACGTCTTCATGCGGGATACGCTGACCGGCGTCACCACCCGGGTCTCGACCACCTCCGCCGGCGGCGAGGCCAACGGCGCGTCGCAGAATGTCGACGTCACCGGCAACGGCGCCTTCATCGGCTTCCAGAGCACCGCGACCAATCTGGTCGCCGGCGACAGCAACGGCTTCAGCGACGCCTTCGTCAAGAACCTGTCGACCGGCGCCGTCACCCGCATCTCGGTGGCGGATGACGAGTCGCAAGGCAACGGCAACTCCCTGGTCACCCGCCTGTCCGACGACGGCAACCGGGCCTCCTTCGTCAGCACCGCCAGCAACCTGACGGCGAACGACAGCAACGGCGCCGTCACCGACGTCTTCGTCCGCGACATCGGCGCCGGCACCACCACCCTGGTCTCGGTCTCGACCGGCGGCGGGTCGGGGGACGGCCAGTCCTCCGGCGCCTCGATCTCCGGCAACGGCCGCTACGTCGTGTTCCAGAGCGACGCCACCAATCTGGTCGCCGGCGACAGCAACGGCGCCACCGACATCTTCGTCCGCGACCTGCAGACCAACACCACCACCCGGGTCTCCACCGCCGGCGACGGCAGCCAGGCCAACGACCTGTCGATCCAGGCCGTGATCTCGGCCGACGGCCGGTATGTCGTCTTCCTCAGCAACGCCAGCAACCTGGTGCAGGGCGACACCAACGGCCTCCGCGACATCTTCCTGAAGGACATGGTGACCGGCACGGTGACGCGCCTGTCCGTCGCCGCCGACGGGTCGCAGTTGAACGACCTTTCGAACACGCCCTCGATCTCGGCCGACGGGCGCACCGTCACCTTCCAGACCCAGGCCACCAACACCGGCGTGGGCGCTGAAGGCAACGGCACCGGCTTCGACGTGTTCCGCATCTCGCTCGTCGCCTCGGCCGGGGCCGACCGGATGCTCGGTTCCGACGGCAACGACACGATCGACGGGCTGGCCGGCGACGACATCCTTCTCGGCGGCTTCGGCAACGACGTGCTCACCGGGGGCGCCGGGGCGGACCAGATCTCCGGCGCCGACGGTACCGATACCGCCAGCTACGCGGCCTCGGCGGCCGGGGTGGTCGTCGATCTCGTCGTGGGAACCGGCACCGGCGGCGACGCCCAGGGCGACACGCTGTCCGGGATCGAGAACCTCACCGGCTCCGCCCACGCGGACCGCCTGTACGGCAACGGCAGCGCCAATTCGCTGGTCGGCGGGGCCGGCGACGATCAGCTTCGCGGCGGGGCCGGCGCCGACATCCTCAACGGCGGCGACGGCTCGGACTTCGCCAACTACCAGGGCTCGGCCGCCGGGGTCGTGGTCAACCTGCTGGCGGACAGCGCCTCGGGCGGCGACGCCCAGGGCGACCAGCTCGACAGCATCGAGAACCTGTACGGGTCGAGCCACGACGACCAGCTGACCGGTGACAACGCCCGCAACATCCTCGGCGGCGAGCTCGGCAACGACACGCTCGCCGGCAATGGCGGCGACGACGTGCTCTCGGGCGAGGCCGGGAACGACACCCTCGACGGCGGCGACGGCAACGACCGGCTCGTCGGCGGGGCGGGCGCCGACATCATCCATGGCGGCATCGGCAACGACTCGGTCGATGCCGGCAGCGAGAACGACCAGGTCTTCGGCGACGCCGGCGACGATGTTCTCCTGGGCGGCACCGGCGACGACCAGCTCGACGGCGGCGCCGGCAACGATCTTCTCGAAGGGGCCGGCGGGGCGGATGTTCTGACCGGCGGCGCCGGCATCGACACGGTGAGCTATGCCGGCTCCTCCGCCGGGGTGACGGTGGACCTGGCCACCGGCGCGGCCTCGGGCGGCGACGCCGCGGGCGACAGCTTCTCCGGGATCGAGCAGCTGCTGGGCTCGGCGTCCAATGATGTGCTGACCGGCGACGTCGGGGCCAACACCCTGTGGGGCATGGCCGGCGACGACGTGCTCACCGGCGGTGCCGGGGCCGATGTGCTGAAGGGCGGGGCCGGCAACGACCGCTTCGTCTACACGGCGATCGGCGACAGCACCGTGGCGGCAGCCGGCCGGGACGTGATCTCGAACTTCGCGGCCGGCGACAAGATCGACCTGTCCGGCATCGACGCGGACGGCAGCAGCGGCAACGGCGACACCGCCTTTACCTTCGGCACCGGCAACTTCACCGGAGTGGCGGGACAACTGCGGGTCGTCGATTTCGGCGACGGCCGCCAGGGCGTCTATCTCGACGTCGACGGCGACAAGACCCAGGATTCGATCATCACCGTCTATTCCGACCACGCCCTCACCGCGTCGGATTTCGTGCTCTGAGTCCCAGGGAGGCGCCGCCGGCCGAGCGGCGCCTCCCTCCCCGTGATGCCCGAATCCGGCGATCTCCCAGCGTGATGCTTCCCGGCCGCGCCTCGAAGCGAAACGGGTGCATCCGTGCGGCCGAACAGTATCCGGGCCACCATGGGAAAGGGGAGATTCGCCATGACCACCACCTTCACCGCGATCCTCGACTCCAGCCAGGAGATCGGGACGGGCAGCACCGAGACCGCGACCGGCACGGCCACGCTCTCGCTGAACACCGCCGGCACGGCCCTGACCTATTCGGTCACGGTCTCCGCCGGCATCGATTTCGGCGAGCTGATCGACGGCACTCCACGGACCGCGGATCCGCTCGACGACGCCGTCCTGATGCACATCCACGCCGCGGCGCGCGGCGTCAATGGCGGGGTCGTGTTCGACATCCTGCCGCTGGGCATGACCGACGATGACGACGACCTGCAGATCGTGGAGAACCCCGACGGCTCGGTCACCATCAGCGGCGTCTGGGAGACCACCGACAGCGATCCGCTGCCGGCCGGCATGGTCACCGCGCTGCAGGCCGGGACCGGGCCGAACGACGCCTCCTTCTACTTCAACATCCACACCGCCCAGTTCGGCGGCGGCGCGATCCGTGGGCAACTGGTCACCCGTGCCGGCGAGAACGCCGACAGCTTTGTCGGCACCGGTGCGGCCGACGTCATCGACGGCTTCGGCGGCGACGACAAGCTGCGCGGGGGCGGCGGGGCCGACAGCCTGACCGGCGGGGCCGGCAACGACCTGCTGGTCGGTGGGGCCGGCGGCGACACCCTCGCCGGCGGCGCCGGTATCGACACCGCGTATTATACCGGCAGCGCGGCCGGGGTGACGGTCGATCTCGGCGCCGGCACGGCCTCGGGCGGCCATGCGACCGGCGACGGCCTGAGCGGCATCGAGCAGCTCTTCGGATCGGGCCTCGCCGACCGGCTGACCGGCAATGCCGGAGCCAACGGGCTGTGGGGCGACGGCGGCAACGACCTGCTGGCCGGGGGCGCGGGGGCCGATACCCTGAAAGGCGGCGCCGGCGCCGACACCTTCGCCTACGCCAGCACGGCCGACAGCACGGTGACGGCCGCGGGTCGCGACACGATCAACGACTTCACCGCCGGCGACAGGATCGACCTGTCGGCGATCGACGCCAACGGCGCCGGGGCGGGCGACGCGGCCTTCACCTTCGGCACCGGCGGTTTCACCGGCGTCGCAGGCCAGCTGCGGGTGGTGGCCTTCCCCAACGGCTACCAGGGCGTCTATCTCGACACCAACGGCGACAAGAACCCGGATTCCATCATCGTCGTCCTCTCCGACCACACCCTGGCGGCAGGCGACTTCGTGCTGTAGCCCGGCGGCAGGGCGTGGGATCAGTCGAGTCCGATCCGCCTCGCGGCGTCCCGAAAAACGCGCTGGTCCTCGGGGGCGAACTGCATGACCGCGAGGAAATCGGCGCCGTGGTCGTGCCCAGCGAGTACCTCGAGGTCGTCGTCACCAGGGCGTGAGATCAGCCCCGCGGCGCATCCCCCAGGAACGCGGCGATGGCGAGGCCCAGCTCGGGCTTCGCCACCGCGCTCATATGATTGCCGGGGATTTCGGCGTGGCGGCCCTGCAGCAGGGCGGCGGCGAGATCCGCGGCCGAGCCGTTGTCGTCGTCCTCGGCGCCGGCCACCACCAGGGTCGGCACCGCGATCCGCGCCAGCGCCTCGCGCGGCGTGTCGACCGAGGTGCCGAGGACCTGCAGCAGCGCCTCCGGGTCGCCGCCGACGGTCTTCAGGAAGGCCTCGGCCATCCATTCCGGCGTGCCGCGCTGGAAGCTGCCGAGGCTGGTCAGGATGCGGCGGAAATAGGCGTTGCGCCCGCCGGCGCTGACGATGCCGTCGAGACCCATCCCGGCCACGATCGCCCGCCCCGGCGCGGCGCCGCGCAGCAGCATCCGCACCACCGTCCGCCCGCCCAGCGAATAGCCGCCGAGATCGTAGTCGGCGAGGCCGAGCTGCTCGACCAGCGCCAGCCCGTCATCGGCCAGGATGTCGGGCGGATAGGCGGCGGGGTCATGCGGCCTGGCGCTGTCGCCATGGCCGCGCAGGTCCGGCATGACCACGCGATAGCCCCGCGCCGCGATCGCCTCGGCATGGCCGTAGCGCAACCAGTTCACCGTCGCGGTCGAGAAGAAGCCGTGGATCAGGACGAGCGGCCGGCCGGTGCCGAGCTCGCGATAGGCGAGGGCGACGCCGTCGCGGCCCTGGAACTGACGGGCGGGAAGGTCGGTCATGCCGGTTGTCCTTGTCTGCGGGGTCAGCGTTCGCGCTTGTACGAGAAGGCGTCGGCGATCCGCGTCATCCCCGCCCGCTCGTAGAAGCCGACCGCCTCCGGCACCGAGGCCAGATACAGGCTGACCTGCGGCCCGAGCTGGCGTCGCGCTTCGTCCAGCAGCCCCTTGCCGACGCCGAGTCCCTGGGCCGAGGAGGAGACGGCGAGGTCGGAGAGATAGCAGCACCAGACCGAATCGGTGACGCCGCGCCCGACCCCGACCAGCGGCCGTCCGGGCCGGTCCAGCCGGGCGGTCACGATCAGGTTGGCGCCCTCGATCATGGCCTGCAGCCGCGGCGTGTCGTCGACCGGGCGGATGCGGCCGAGGCCGGATTCGACCAGTACGCGCCGGAACTCGACCGCGTCCAGGTCCTGCTCACGGCCGTAGAGGATGCGTTCGCTCATGGCCGGGAGACTGCACCATCCCGGGCGGATTCGGAACGGTTTCCGGAGCCGGAGCGGTCGCCCGGGTGTTGATCGGAAGCAAGCGGGAGAACCGGCATGAGCTTCGCCATCCATCCGCTGACGCCGGAGCTGTGGCCGGCGCTGGAGGACCTGTTCGGCCCGATGGGGGCGGTCAATGGCTGCTGGTGCATGCATGGCCGAATCGGCGCCGCCTATCGCCGCCGGCCGCGGGACGAGAACAAGGCCGATTTCCGCGCGGTGGTGCAGCAGGGGCCGCCGCCCGGCCTGCTCGCCTTCGCCGACGGCGGCCTGGCGGTCGGCTGGTGCCAGCTCACCCCCCGCGCGGCGCTGCCGGAGCTGGACCGCAACTGGCGGCTCAGGCGTGTCGACGACCTGCCGGTCTGGGCGCTGTCCTGCCTCTATGTCCGCAAGGGCTGGCGCCGGCGCGGCGTCAGCGCCGCGCTGATCGAGGGGGCGCTGCGGGCGGCGAAGCGGGCGGGCGCTCCGGCGCTCGAGGCCTATCCCTTCGACGCCGCGGTGTCGCCCAGCGCGTCGGGCTGCGGCTACGCCTCGACCTTCGCCCGCCTCGGCTTCCGCATCGTCGCCCGCCGCATCCCCGCCCGGCCGGTCATGCGGCACGACCTGGCGGGGATCGGGGGCTGAGCCTCAGAACGTGCCGGGGAAGGCGCCGCCGTCGATCAGGATGTTCTGGCCGGTGATGTAGCCGGCATGGACGCTGCACAGGAAGGCGCAGGCCGCGCCGAACTCGTCCGGCTGGCCGAAGCGCCCGGCCGGGATCGCGGCGCGGCGCCGGTCGGCGACGGCCTCGGCATCCTGGCCCGAGCGCTGGGCGGCCGCATTGATGCCGCCGCGCAGCCGGTCGGTGTCGAAGGCGCCGGGCAGGAGGCCGTTGATGGTGACGCCCTTGCCGGCCATCTGCCGGGCGACGCCGGCGATGAAGCCGGTCAGGCCGGACCGGGCGCCGTTCGACAGGCCCAGCTCCGCGATCGGCGCCTTCACCGCGCTCGAGGTGATGTTGACGATGCGGCCGAAGCCGCGGGACGCCATGCCGTCGACCACCGCCTTGGTCAGGAAGATCGGGGTCAGCATGTTGGCGTCGACCGCCTTGATCCAGGCGTCGCGGTCCCAGTCGCGGAAATCGCCGGGCGGCGGGCCGCCGGCGTTGTTGACCAGGATGTCCGGCTCGGGGCAGGCCGCCAGGGCGGCCTCGCGGCCCGCCTCGGTGGTGATGTCGCCGGCGATCGCCGTCACCTTGGCGCCGGTGGCACGGCGGATCTCCTCGGCCGTCGCCTCCAGCGCCTCGGCGCCGCGGGCGGTGATGACAAGCTCGACGCCCTCGCGCGCCAGCGCCAGGGCGCAGCCCTTGCCGAGGCCCTTGCTCGCGGCGCACACCAGGGCCTTGCGGCCCGCCAGTCCCAGATCCATGGTCCGTCTCCTCCCGCCCCGATGGCGGGTCGTGCTTCGTGCGAAGGACGCAGGGTGCGACGTCCGGCGGCGGATGTCACCCCGGTTGGGCCGGCCGATGCGTCACCAGCGGAACGAGGGCAGCAGGATGTCGGGGGCGCAGCCGACGATGGCGAATTCCCGCGCCATCTCGTCCTCCTCCATGCCGGCATGGATGCCGGTGCGGACCAGCGCGGCGGCGGCGCCGAAGCCGCGGGCGCCGGCGACGTCGTGCTCGACGCTGTCGCCGACGCAGACCACGTCGCCGGGCCGCTCCACCCCGGCGGTGGCGGCGGCGTGGCGGTACATCAGCGGATGCGGCTTGCCGACCCAGGTGACGGTGCCGCCGAGCTGCTCGTACATCTCGGCGATGCGCCCGGCGCCGAAGGCGGGGCCCAGCGGGGTCAGCATGATCTTGTCCGGGTTGGTGCACAGCGCCGGCACGCCGCGCGCCGCCGCCGGGGCCAGCAGATCGCGGTAGGTGTCGAGCGGGATCAGGTGCCCGCGGCTGCCGGCGATCAGCACCAGGTCGGCGGCGTCGCCGGTCTCGGCCTCGGCGAAGCCCAGCGTCTCGGCGAAGCCGCGGTCCTCGCCGCTGGAGATCACCAGGCAGCGGGCGCCGCTGCCGGGGGACACCGGCAGCGCGCCGCTCTGCAGCAGGGCCAGGGCGACGTCGCCCGAGGTGACGAAATGGTCGTAGCTGTCGCGGGCGAAGCCCAGCGTCTCCATCCGCCGCGCATTGTAGGCGGCGGAGCGGCCGGAGTTGGACAGCAGCACGATGTGCCGGCCGGCATCCTTCAGCCGGCGCAGCGCCTCGATCGCGCCGGGATAGGGGTGGCGGCCGTCATGCAGCACGCCGTACTGGTCGACGAAGAAGGTGCCGAAGCGGTCGACGAGGCCGCCGATCCCATCCACCTGCTCGATTTCCAGCATCAAGATCCTCCGAGTCCGGCCAGGGCCAGCCGGGCTGTACCCTCTGCCGCGTCCTCGGACAAGGCCGGCAGGAACGGCACGCCCAGCTGCCGGCGGCGGATCTCGGTCCAGCCGGCATTGGCGGCGCCGCCGCCGACGCTGCGCAGCGAGGTCACGGCCGGCGCGCCGAGCTCCGCCAGCAGGCGGTAGGCCCGGGCCTCGATCCCGGCGATGCCCTCCAGAACGCCCTGGAAGAACACCGCGTCGTCGTCCGGCCGCGGCTCCAGCACCGGCGCCAGCGCGGGATCCGCCACCGGGAAGCGTTCGCCCGGCCGGGGCAGCGGGTAATAGGACAGGCCGGTCGGCCGGTCCGGCTGCAGCGCGGCGGTCAGCGCGGGCAGCCGGTCGCGGCCGAACAGCTGGGCGATCACCGCCCCGCCGCTGTTCGAGGCGCCGCCGACCAGCCAGCGGTCGCCCATGCGATGGCTGTAGACGCCGTGCTGCGGAGAATCGACCGGTCGGTCGGACAATAATTTGATCACCAGGGTCGACCCCAGCGCCGTGACCGCGTCGCCCACCGCATCCGCCCCAGTGGCGAGGAAGGAGGCGCAGCCGTCCGTGGTGCCGGCGACCACCAGCGTGCCGGCCGGCAGGCCGAGGGCGACGGCCTCGGCATCCACCGGGCCTGTCGGGGTGCCCGGCGCCACCGCCCGCGGCAGGGCGGCGGGATCGATGCCGAGGCCGAAGATCCAGTCCGGCCAGCGCCGGGCCACCGGGTCGTAGCCGGTCTTCAGCGCGTTGTTCTCGTCGGTGACGTCGAAGCGGCCGGACAGGCGGCCGGCGATCCAGTCGGCCTGGTGCAGCACGCGCACGGCCCCCGGCCGGCGTAGCAGGGCCAGGGCGCGGGCGAGGGCGGAGCTGCGGCCGCGGGCGGCGCTGCCGGCGGGCGCCACGGCGTCGATCCGGGCGACCACCGCCTCGTCCGGGCAAGGATCGTTGTACATCAGCGCCGGGCCGACCGGCCGCCCCGCCGCGTCGGTCACCAGCACGGTGCCGGAGGTGCCGTCGACCGAGACGGCGCCGACCCCGGACAGGTCGGCCTCCGCCGCCAGCCGGCGCAGCGCAGCCACCGTGGCCAGCCACCACATCTCCGGGTCACGCGGGTCCAGGCCGGGGCTGTCGGTCGCCATGGCGCCGCGGCCGACCGGACGGCCGGCGGCGTCCACCGCAACCGCCCGCACGCCGGAGGTGCCGACATCGATGCCGATCGCGCGCGCCGTCATGCTCACCCCTCCCGCCGGCTCAGCGACTGCCGGTACTGCTCCGCATCCCACTGGGTCAGCTCGTCGATCTGGGGCTGGGTGAAGGGCCGGACCGCGGTGCCGGCCGGCACCCGCCCGGCGACATCGGCCAGGCAGCGCGCCATCTCGTCCGCCCCGCGCAGCACGCCCTGGTGCAGCACCACGCCATGGCCCGGAACGCCGACGATCGCCGGGGGGCGCGGCCCTTCGCCCAGCGCCGCCAGCTCGGCCGGCGTCCGGGCCGTGGCGAGGGCGGCGCCGAGGAAGATCACATGGTCGGGGTAGAAGGCGCCGCCGGTGGCCAGCGCCAGGCTGGCGGGATCCGCCGCCGCGTCATGCGCGACCGGGTCCTGTGGCAGCCGGTAGGGCGTGCCGCGGATGAAATCGGCCAGCGTATCCGGCTGGGCCGCGGGGGAGGGGCGGCGGGGCAAGGCGAGGGCGGTGCAGACCCGGTCCAGCAGCGCGCCCGCCACGGCGACGCCGTCCGCGGCGACCACCAGGCCGTGATTGCCCAGCACCACGACATTGGTCGCGGGCTTGAGCCGCGCTGCGATCGCCTGCGACAGGGTCAGGCCCGGCTTGCAGTAGGGCACGAAGACCCAGTCCACGCCGGGCAGGCCGTCGAGCCGCTCGGCCAGCCGCGCCTCGGCGTCGGCGCGGATGGCCAGCGCGATGGTCGAGACGCAATGGACGTGCAGCACCACGGTGAAGGGCAGCACCGCATGCACGGTGGTCTCGATCGACGGCCGCAGCTCGCGGGGATTGTGCTCCGCCACCACGAAGTCGCGAGCGGTCTCGGCGGCGGGATCGCCGTCGCGCATCGCCTGCAGCAGCGGGTCGAGCCGCACGGGGACCAGGATCTCCTCCGCCTCGGCCCGGGCCAGCCAGGTGCCGGAGGCCTTGATCCACATCACCCCGTCGCGCTTGAGCGAGGTATTGCCCCCGGCCGCCTGCACTCGGTCCGGGTCGCGGCCGAGCCGGGCGGAGAGGGCGCGCAGGGCAAGGAGGTCGGGATCGGTCGACGGGTCGAGGGTCATGGGCAAGTGTCCCGGAAAATCCACTCTCCCCCTATCGCAAGGGGAGCGCGTAGGTTGGGTTCGCGGGCACGCGAACCCAACATCGTGCAACCTGGACCGGTGTTGGGTTCGCCGAGCGAACCCAACCTACGATCGAACGGAACATTGCCCATCACCGGCCTATCGCCTGCACGGCCGGGGCCGGTGCGGCGTCCAACCACTCGGTGAAAGCCGCGGTTTCCGCCGGCGACAGATGCAGCCCATGCTTGGTGCGGCGCCACAGGATGTCCTCGGCATCTTCGGTCCATTCCTGCGCCCGCAGCCAGGCCGCCTCGCGTTCGTAGAGCCGTGCGCCGAAATGCCGGCCGAGATCGGCGGGCGACCGGGCGCCGTCCAGCAGCGCTTCGGCCCGGGTGCCGTAGAGCCGGCCGTAGTGCAGCGCCAGGTCTTCCGGCAGCCAGAGGTGGCGCCGGCGGAACTCCGCCAGCCAGCGCTCGAAATCGGCGCCGGGCATGTCGCCACCGGGCAAGGGCGCCGCCGCGGTCCAGGCCGGGCCCATCGCCGGGAAGAACGGGCGCAGGCGGTCCAGCGCATGCTCGGCCAGCTTGCGGAAGGTGGTGATCTTGCCGCCGAACACGGAGAGGATCGGCGCGCGGCCGCCCTCGTCATCGACGTCGAAGACATAGTCGCGGGTGACGGCCGAGGGGTTGGCGGCGTCGTCGTCGAACAGCGGCCGCACCCCGGCGAAGGAATGCACCACGTCCTGCGGCCCGATCTGGCGCTGGAAGGCCCGGTTCAGCACGCCGCAGAGATACTCGACCTCCGCCGGGTCGACCGCCACCCGGTCGGGGTCGCCGGTCTGCGGGATGTCGGTGGTGCCGATCAGCAGGTAGCCGTGCTCGTACGGATTGATGAAGATCACCCGCTTGTCGGTGTTCTGCACCAGATAGGCCTGCGGCCCGTCATAGAACTTCCGCACCACGATGTGGCTGCCGCGCACCAGCCGGATCTTCTTGCCCGATTTGAGGCCGGCGGCACCGGTCAGAACCTTGTCGACCCAGGGGCCGGCGGCATTGGCCACGGCGCGGGCGACGACGTGCCGCTCCGCCCCGCCGCCGGCCGGGCGCAGCACCGCGTGCCACAGCCCGTCCCGGCGCCGCAGCGACACGCATTCGGTGCGGGTCAGGATCTCGGCGCCGCGCTCGGCCGCGCCGATCGCGTTCAGCACCACCAGCCGGGCGTCGTCGACCCAGCAGTCGGAATATTCGAAGCCGTGGCGGAAGCGGTCCTGCAGCGGCTTGCCCTCCGGGTCGCGGTGCAGGTCCAGGCCGCGGCTGGCCGGCAGCCTCTTGCGGCCGCCGAGATGGTCGTACAGGAACAGCCCCGTCCGCAGCAGCCAGGCCGGGCGCAGGAAGCTGTCATGCGGCAGCACGAAGCGCATCGGCCAGATGATGTGCGGCGCGGCGGCCAGCAGCACCTCGCGCTCGATCAGCGCCTCGCGCACCAGCCTGAACTCGTAGTATTCGAGGTAGCGCAGGCCGCCATGCACCAGCTTGCCGCTGCGGCTCGACGTGCCCTCGGCCAGGTCGCCCTTCTCGCACAGCAGCACCGACAGGCCGCGACCCACCGCGTCGCGGGCGATGCCGGCGCCGTTGACGCCGCCGCCGACCACCAGCAGGTCGATGACGGCCCCGTTCCGCTGTTCCGCTCCGTCCGCCATGCCGCTCAGGCCGCCTGCTTCGGGCGCGGGCCGTAATCCTTGAACTTCTCGATCACCCGGTCGATCTCGTCGTCCGGCAGGCATTTGGGCCCGCCCAGCATCAGCGTGTAGACATACTGCTTGGCCAGGGTCTCGACCTCGACCGCCAGCCACATCGCCTTGCCCAGAGTCGCGCCGGTGGCGATCAGCCCGTGATTGGCCAACAGGCAGGCGGTGCGGTCCTGCAGCGCCGCGATCGCATGCTCCGACAGCTCCGGCGTGCCGTAGGTGGCGTAGGGGGCGCAGGGGATCGAATTGCCGCCGCCGCAGGCGATCATGTAGTGCAGCGCCGGGATCTCCTGGTGCCGGATCGCCAGGATGGTTGAATACATCGGGTGGCAATGGACGATGGCGTTCACCTCCGGCTTGCGGCGGTGGATGTCGAGGTGGAAGCGCCATTCGGAGGAGGGGCGGTGGTCGCCATGCTCCCAGCTGCCGTCCATCCTCATGGCGACGATGTCGTCCGGCGTCATCTCGTCATAGGGCACGCCGGTCGGGGTCACCAGGATCCCGTCGCCCCAGCGGGCGCTGATGTTGCCGGAGGTGCCCTGGTTCAGCCCGTTGGCGTTCATCTGCCGGCAGGCTTCGACGATCCTGGTGCGCAGCTCGATCTCGGTGGTCATGGTCGGGTTCCTAAGGTCAGCAGAGGCGGAGCAGGGGCTCGCCGGCCAGGTAGCGCCGGACGTCCTCGGCGATCTGCCCGGCGGCGTAGGTGACGGTCTTCACCGAGGCGCCGGCGATGTGCGGGGTCAGGGTGACGTTGGGCAGCTTCAACAGCGGCCAGTCCTCCGGCGGCGGCTCGACCGCGAAGGTCTCCAGCATGGCGCCGCGCAGCTTGCCGCCGACCAGCGCGTCGTAGAGGGCGTCGTAATCGACCAGCGGGCCGCGGGCGGTGTTGACGAAGATCGCCCCGTCCTTCATCGCCGCGAAGGCCTCGGCACCGATCATGCCGGTGGTCTCGGCCGTCACCCGCGGATGCAGCGTCACCACGTCGCTCTCGGCCAGCAGCGTCTCCAGCGAGACCTGCTGCACGCCGTCGGCGCTGTCGGCGGGGTCGAGCTGGACATAGGGGTCGGTCACCAGGATGCGGCAGCCGAAGGCCTTCAGCAGGCGCACCACCTTGCTGCCGACATGGCCGTAGCCGATCACGCCGACCGTCATCTCCGACAGCTCGCGGCCGGTCAGGTCGGCGCGGTACAGGTCGCCGCGCCATTGGCCCTGGGAGAGGGAGGTGTGGCCGCGGGTGATCAGCCGCGTCTCGGCCAGGATGGCGCCGATGGTGAACTCGGCCACCGCGCTGGCATTGCGGCCGGGGGCGTTCACCACCTTCACGCCGCGCGCCTTGGCCGCCTTCATGTCGATGTTGACCGGCCCGCCGCGGCTGACGCCGATCAGCTTCAGCTCCGGCAGCCGCTCCAGCATCCCGGCGGAGATCGGCGCCAGATGGGTGACCAGGATCTCCGCATCGCCGATGAAGTCGACGATCTCGTCCGGGTCGCCCATGAACTCCTTCAGCCCGTCCAGGCCGGTGCCGGCATAGCCATGCACCATCGGCTCGTCCGGCCAGGGCTGCTCCAGCGTCCGGATATCGAGCGGGGCCGAGATGGCCTCCAGCGCCTCGACGAACAGGCTGGGCAGCATGAAGCGGTCGCCGATCACGGCAACGCGACGTCCAGTCATCCTTGGGTCCTCAAATCTTCCAATGCGTGCCAGACCGGGCGCAGCGCCCGGTAGCTGGTTCGGTACTGCGGGAACAGGCGGTCATACTGCGCGACGAGATCCGGGTCGGGCGGCTCGGCCTCGGCCAGCAGCGGCGTCACCCAGCGGGCGCAGGCGGCGTCGATGCCGGGCAGGATGCCCAGCGACAGGGCCGCCACCATGGCCGCCCCGGCGGCGCCGACCTCCTCGCGCTTGACCAGGCGGATCGGCGCGTTGGCGGCGGCGGCGACGATGCCGCGCACGGTGGCGCTGCGCGCGGCGCCGCCGGCCATGCGGATCTCCGCCGGTGTGCCGCCGACCGCCTCGTAGCAGTCGCGGGTGGCGAAGCCGAGGCTCTCATAGATCGCCCGCATCAGGTCGCCGGCGCCGGCGGTGCCGGACAGGCCGATCACCGAGGCGCGGGCGGCGCTGTCGACGAAGGGCCCGCGCTCCCCCGCCTCGGCGATGAAGGGGTGGTACAGCAGGCGTCCCGGCTTCGCCGCCGCGGCCTTGCCGTCGAGCAGCCGGATCAGGTCGGACCGCTTCGGCAGCGTCGCCCCGGCGGCCTCCGCCACCTCCTCGACCACGCCGCACAGCCAGTCGATGTTCAGCGTCGCCGCCATGTTCGAGACCATGGAGACGTAGCTGCCCGGGACGATGAACGGCATGGTGTAGCCGACCTCCTCGCCCAAGGTCACCCGGTCGGCCCCGAACACCAGCCGCATATGGGCGCCGGTGGAGCCCAGCACGGTGAAGCCGGCGCGGCCCTCGGGGTCGTAGAGGCCGGAGCCGAGGGCGCCGCACAGCAGGTCGACCGGGGCCAGCACCACCGGCGTGCCGGCGGGCAGGCCGGTCGCGATCGCGGCCACGGGCGTCAGCGCCGAGTTCTGGCGGGCGCCGTCGACCATCGGCGGCAGCAGCCGGGCCTCGTCCTGCAGCCCGAACAGCTCCAGCACTTCCGGCGCGTATTCCCGGCTGCGGTAGTCGCCGAAGGTGAAGGTGCCCTCGGAGACGTCGGTCGCCCGCTCGCCGGTCATCCGGAAATACAGCCAGTCCTTGCAGTGGAAGGCGGTGGCGGCGCGGGCCAGCGCCTCCGGCCGGTGCCGCTTCAGCCACAGCAGCTGGCCGGACTGGTTCGACATGTTCAGCATGGTGCCGGTGAAGCGCTGCACCGCCTTGGCCGTGCCGGTCCGGTGCAGCTCGGCCACGATCGGGCCCGACCGTCCGTCATGCCACAGCATGGCGCGGCCCACCGGCTCGCCGTCGCGGTCGATCAGCCAGGTGCCGTCGCCCTGGCCGGTCACGGCGATGCCGGCGACGCGCAGACTGCGTGCCTCCAGCTTCGCCGCCAGCTCGCGCAGCACCAGCGCGGCATCGTCCCAGGTGCGGTCGAACTCCTGCTCCATACCGCTGCCGTCGACCGGGATCGTGGTGTTCGGCCGCGCCGCATGCTCGACCGGCGTGCCGTCCAGGTCGAAGGCAACCGCCTTGACCACCGAGGTGCCGGAATCGAGGCCGATCAGGACGTCCCTGGTCATGCTGCCGCCGCCACCGCCGGGCGGCCACCATGGGCGATCGCCAGGCCGCTGTCGCCATCGAACAAATGCAGCGCCGATTCCGGCAGGGCCAGCGCCAGCCTGGTGTCGGAAGCGGCCTCCAGCGCCCGGTCAGTGACGATGGTCAGCCGCACCCCGTTGACGTCCAGCGCGATGTGGCTCTGGTCACCCAGCCACTGGTTGGCGGTCACCGTGCCCTGCAGAGCCGTCTCGCCGGCGCGAGCCGCGCCGACCCGGATCTCATGCCCCCGGATGCCGAGATGCACCTTCCCACCCTCGGTCAGGCCGGGGCCGGAGTGCGGCAGGCGGAAGGCCGCCGCGCCGTCTTCACCCTGCACCTCGACGGCCAGGCCGCCGTTCTCCCGCACCACCCGGGCCGGGAACAGGTTCATCGGCGGCTCGCCGATGAAGCCGGCGACGAACAGGTTGGCCGGGCGCTTCTTCAGCTCGGTGGGCGAGGCGAATTGCTGCAGCTGGCCGCCCTCCATCACCGCGATGCGGTCGGCCAGGGCCAGCGCCTCGGTCTGGTCATGGGTCACGAAGACCGTCGTCATCCTGTGCTCGATCAGATAGTCCTTGATGCGCGCCCGTAGCACGGCGCGCAGCTGCGGTTCCAGCTGCGACATGGGCTCGTCGAGCAGGGACAGCTGTGCCCGCCGGACCAAAGCGCGGGCCAAGCTGACCCGCTGCTGCTGGCCGCCGGAGATCGCCTGCGGATAGCGGTCCAGGATGTCGCCGATCTCCAAGAGCGCCGCGACATGGGCGACGCGCTGCTGCACCTCCGCCTTCGGGATGCGGTGGCGCAGCAGGCTGAAGCCGATGTTGTCGCGCACCGTCAGCGGCGGGTACAGGGCATAGCCTTCGAAGGCCATGGCGACGTTGCGCTCCGCCGGGCGCAGGTCGTTGATCACGCGGTCGCCGATCCGGATGGTGCCTTCCGACACGCTCTCGAACCCGGCGATCATGCGCAGGGTCGAGGTCTTGCCGCAGCCGGAGGAGCCGAGCAGGCCGACCAGCTCGCCGTCGCGCAGCGCCAGCGACACGGCGTCGACCGCGCGGATCGGATGGGCCAGCCGCGGCCCGTAGATCTTGGAGACGGCATCGAGCGTCAGGGTTGCCATGGGGCCTCTCAAGCCGTCGCGGCCGGCAGGCGGGCGCCGGTCTCGCGGTCGAAACACAATGCGCGGGCCAGATCCGGCCGGGCCCAGGCGCGGCGCCGGCCGCGACCCAGATCGTCGCCCTGGTCCTCCGGCCGGCTGGCCAGGATCTCGGTGCCGTCGGCGGCGCGCAGCAGCATCACCGTGCGGACGTTCAGCGGCGTCACCGCCTCCAGGTCGACCGGCACCGCATCCTCGGCCGGCTCGAACCGGACCTCGACATCCTCCGGCCGCAGCCCGACCAGGCAGGGCTTGCCGGCGGATGCCGCAGCCGGCGCCGGGAAGGCGGTGCCGGCGATGCTGATGCGGCCGTCCTGAGCCGAAGTTTCGATCAGGTTGATCGGCGGGTCGCCAAACAGCCGGGCGATGCGGGTGTCCTGCGGCTTGCCGTAGATGCCGGCCGGGGTGTCGACCTGGCGGAAGCGGCCGTCCAGCAGCACGCCGACCCGGTCGCCCAGCGCCATCGCCTCCTTGTAGTCCTGGGTGACGTAGAGGACGGTGGCGCCGACCGCGCGCAAGAGGCGCGGCAGCTCCTGCCGCATCTCGTAGCGGATCTTGGCGTCGACATTGCGCAGCGGGTCGTCGAGCAGCAGCACGGAGGGCGAGCAGACCAGGCTGCGGGCCAGGGCGGTGCGCTGCTTCTGGCCGTTCGACAGCTGCTTCGGCAGATGGTCCAGCACATGGCCGATGCGCAGCAGATCCGTCACCTCCTGCACCCGTTTCCGGATCTCGGCCTCGCCGGTCCGCCGGGCCCGCAACGGGCTGGCGATGTTCTCGAAGGCCGGCAGGTGGGGGTACAGGGCGAAGTTCTGGAACGCCAT
Source organism: Inquilinus sp. NPDC058860 (assembly GCF_042743185.1). NCBI lineage: Bacteria > Pseudomonadati > Pseudomonadota > Alphaproteobacteria > Rhodospirillales > Rhodospirillaceae > Inquilinus > Inquilinus sp. NPDC058860. Next base: position 123,612 of record NZ_JBHYMS010000008.1, read on the forward strand.
GCCGACATCCCGCGCCTCCGGCCCCTGGCCGAGGATCGAGGCGCCGGCGATGCGGATGTCGCCCGCCTCCGGCTGCAGGATGCCGGCGATCAGGCGCAGCAGTACCGTCTTGCCGGCGCCGGACGGGCCGAACACCACGACGAACTCGCCCTTCTCGACCTGGAGGTCGAGGCCATCGAGGATCTGCGTCTTGCCGAAGCTCTTGCCGAGTCCGGCGATGTCGAGGAAGGCCATGGTCGTCACCCCTTCACGGCGCCGAGGCTGAGCCCCTCGACCAGATAGCGCTGGGCATAGAGGGCGAGGGCCAGGGTCGGCAGGATCGACAGCACCAGCGCCGCGGCGATCTGGCCGTAGTTGATGCCGGAGGCGGTGATGAAGGCCAGCGCCCCGACCGTCACAGGCTGGATCGAGCTCGACCCCAGGATCAGCGCGAAGATGAAGTTGTTCCAGGCGAAGATGAAGGCCAGCAGGGCGGCGGCGGCGATGCCGGGCCGGGCCAGCGGCACCGCGATCTTCAGGAAGGTGCGCAGCCAGGAATGACCGTCCAGCCGGTAGGCGTTCTCAATGTCCTCGCTGATGTCCTCGAAATAGCCGCGCACGATCCACAGGATCAGCGGCAGCGTGATCAGCTGGTACACCCAGATCAGCCCGATATAGGTGTCGCTGAGGCCGAGGTCCTGGAAGTACAGCTGCAGCGGCAGCAGCACCAGGAGCGGCGGGGCGAAACGGAAGGACAGCATGGTGAAGGCCATGTTCTCGCCCAGCCGGAACTTGAACCGGGCGAAGGCATAAGCCGCCGGAACGCCGAGCAGCAGCGACAGCAGCACCGAGCAGGAGCTGAGGATCAGGCTGTTCAGCAGGTTCTGCATGTAGTCGATCTTCAGCGCGCCGACATTGGTCGACAGCTCGCCGGCAATCAGGGCGGCGTAGTTTTCCAGCGTCGGGGTGAAGATGACGCTGGGCGGGCTGCGCAGGATGTCGGCATTGGTCATGAACGACATCAGCGCCACCCAGACCAGCGGGAACAGGAAGAACAGCGCCACCAGGGTGAGCAGGACGCCGCGGAGGATCCGGCCGCCAATTCCACTTGCATGGTTCATGGCTTGCCTCCCGTCAGGCCCGGCCGTGCGCGCGGGCGCGCAGGCGGAGCCACTGCTTGATGAAGACGTTGCTGAGCGCGAAGGTGATCGCCCACAGCACCATCAGGATCGCGGCCGACCGGCCGATATTGGTGAAGGTGAAGGCCTCGAGATAGGCGCGGATCTGGAACAGCATCAGCCGGTCGCCCGGGCCGCCCTGGGTCATGGCGTAGACGATGTCGAACTGCTGGATGCTGTCCAGCATCCGGAACAGGCTGGCGGTCAGGATATAGGGCAGCAGCATCGGCAGGGTGATGCGGAAGAACACGAAGCTGCGCGGCACGCCGTCCAACTCCGCCGCCTCGAAGGGCTGGCGGGGCAGGGCGCGCAGCCCGGCCAGCAGCAGGATGGCGATGAACGGCGTGTAGACCCAGGTGTCGACCAGCACCACGGTGAACATCGCCGAGGCCGGGTCCGACGCCCAGCGGAAATCGGTGAAGCCGAGGCTGGTCACGAAATAGCTGAGGATCCCGAAATTCGGGTTGGTCATCAGCTTCCACATCAGGCTGGCGATCGCCGGCGCCACCATCAGCGGCAGGATCAGCAGCACGCTCATCAGGTTGTTGATCAGCGAGCGGCGCACCAGCAGCAGGGCGATGCCGAGGCCGAGCAGCAGCTGCACGCCGACGGTCAGCACGGTGTAGGTCAGCGACGCCTGGATCGTGCCCCAGAACCGCCCGTCGCCGAACAGGGCCACGAAATTGTCGAGCCAGATCATCCGCCGCCCGGCCGGGAAGGCCAGGTTGTAGCGCTGCAACGAGTAGTACACGGCAGTGGCGAAGGGGATCAGGATCCCGATCGTGACCAGCAGGGCGGGCAGGCTCAGCAGATAGGGCAGCAGGCCGGGGCCGGTGCTGCGGCGCGTTCGGGGCGCGGTGTCGGCGGCGATGGTTGCCACGGGTCGGGGTCCTCTCGCGGGCGGTCGCTGAGCCCCGCCCCCGCCGGGGGAGAGAGACAGCGGGGGCGGGGCTGCCGTGCGGACCGGCGGGGCGAAGGCCGGTCCGCGCGGGACGGCGTCAGTCGGCCAGGCCGGCATCCTTCAGCTGCTCGTCGATGAACTCGGCCAGCTGGTCCAGCCCCTCATCGACCGGGATCTCCTTGGCGTACATCTTCTGCAGGCTGGCCGCCCATTCCGTGGTCAGGTTGAAGAACAGCGGCTGCGGCGTGAAATAGATCTTCGATCCGGCGGCCGAGGCCTTGTACTGGTCGAGATAGCCCGGATAGCTCTCCAGCCGCTTGTGGAAGTCGCCATTGTCCCAGACCGACTGGCGCACCGGGTTGACCAGGTCGGCCTTGGTGGCGCCGAAGGTGGTGTGCTCGGTGCCGCTGGCCCATTGCACGAAGTACCAGCCGGCCTCGGGCGCTTGGGAGAAGGCGCTCATCGCCAGCGACCAGATCCAGACATTCGGCGTCGGCGCCGCGGCGCCGGGCTTGGCGCTGAACGGATGATAGGCCAGGTTGCCGGCCTCCTTGGTGCCCTTGTTCTGGAAATAGCCCAGGATGTCGGCGTCGAAGATCATGGCCGAGGCGCCGGCGCCCAGGTCGTTGCCGACCTCGTACCAGGTGTAGGTGGTCCAGTTCTTCGGCCCGCCCTTCTGGATCATCTCGATCCACAGCTTGGTGAACTCCTTGGCCTCGGCGCTGTTCATCGCCGCCTTCAGCTTGCCGTCGGTGACCGCGAAATCCTTGCCGCCATAGTTGGTCAGCCCGGACAGGTAGCCGGGATGGATCGTCGCCCAGCTGCGGCTGCCGCGCACGCCGACGCCATAGAAGCCCTGGTTCAGCGCGCTCAGCTTGCCGGCCTGGTCCACCATCTCCGGCAGGTCCTTCGGCGGCTTCATGCCGGCGGCATCGAAGATCCGCTTGTTGTAGGCGACGCTGTTCAGCTCGAAGCCCCAGGGCACGGCCCATTGCTTGGCGCCGTCGCCGCCCAGCGGCTGGCCCGGCACGCCCGACCAGGCGGTGGAGGCGCGCAGGCCCGGCAGCACGTCGTCCCAATTGTAGGCGGCGGCCGTCAGCTCCGGGTCCTTGATGTACTGGTTCATGTCGGCCAGCCAGCCGGCCGGGCCGTACTGCCAGGTCTGGTAGGCGCCGGTCATGAACACGTCGTATTGCGGCGACTTGCTCGACAGGGTGGCGGTGACCTTGTCGAAATAGACGTCCTCCGGGAACACGTCGTAGCTGACGTCCAGGCCGGTCAGCGCCTTGAAGTTGTCGAGGTTGGCGATCATCGCATCCGTGTAGGGATGCTTGTTCAGGAGCAGGCTGATCTTCTTGCCGGAGAATTTCTTGAAGTCGGGCCCGGTCGCGGCCAGGGCCCGGGTGCCGGCCTGGTTCAGCATGAACCCGGCCGCGGCGGCGCCGAAGCCCAGCTTGGCGGCCCCGGTCATCAGCTCCCGCCGCGATATCCGGCCTGCGGCATGGCGGTCGAACAGATCGGTCGTGCGCTTCATCGGTGTATCCTCCCAAAACATTGTCGTTGTCAGCTGGTCTCGCGCAGGCCCTGCCGCCGCGGCGGCGGCCGGGCACCCCGGCGCGCAGCCATGGCCAGCGCCGCGGATTCGTCGATGATCAGGTCGGTCACCATGCCGCTCGTCAGCGCCGCGGTGATGGCGTCGGCCTTGATCGCGCCGCCGGCGATGGCGACGACGCGGCGGCCCTTCAGGTCGTCGAGCCCGACGCTGAGCGCCCGCTCGTTGACCTCGGAGGCGACGCGACGGCCTTCGGCGTCGAGGAACTGGCCCACGAGGTCGCCGACCGCGCCCTTGGCCCGCAGGTCGTCGTATTCCTCGCGGGTCAGCACGCCGGTCTGCAGCATATGCGCCTGCGGCCCCAGCTCGCCGACGCCGACCAGGCACAAAGTCGCCCGGTGGGCCAGGGCCAGCACCGCCTGGACGCTTTTCTGCGACAGCATCACCGCCTTGTCGCCCAGGCTGTCGGCGGCCATCGGCACGGGCATGAAATAACCCTCGCCGCCGGTCTTGTCGGCCAGGCGCTGCACCACGTCGAACGGATTGGCGGAGGATTTGCGGGTCAGGCTGCCCAAGAGCGACACGAACTTGGCGTCGGGCACGGCGATCCGAGGCAGCCGGTTGACCAGCGCGGCCAGGGTGCGGCCGTGGCTGACGCCGATCACCTTGTCGCCGGCCGTCTCGAGATAGCGGGAAAGATAGGCGGCGCCCTCGGCGCCGAGCGCCTCGAAGGGCTGGTCCTCCTCGTCGATCGCCGGGACGACGCGGCAGAAGCCCAGGCCGTAGCGGTCGATCAGCCCGTCCTCAAGCTTCAGGCATTCGGCCGGGCGGCCGGCGATGTGGACGCTGACCAGGCCCAGCTCCTCGGCCAGCGAGATCAGCCGGTGCACCTTGACCCGCGACACGCCGAGCCGGTCGGCGATCTCGCCCTGGGTCAGGCGGCGCACATAGGACAGCCACGCGGCGCGCGTGGCCAGGCTGACCTGCTCGTCCATCCCGTCGATCCGGCTCCGTTGCTCCGGGGTGTAATTTTTTACACCGACTGAACAGAATTTCATCGTGGCGCGGATCGATAGGACCGTCAACCCTCCGCGATCACGGCTGCTCGGGAGCGGTGAGCTTCACCGCCGCGGCATGGTGACGTCGGGCGCGAGGCGCGTCTGCGCCGCCAGGCGGATCGGGGCGTTGGCGGCGCCGAAGCCGGCATAGCCCCGGCGCTGCACGATCTCGAAGAAGAAGCGGTCGGCGAAGCTGGTGGTGTAGAGCTGGAAGAACTCGCCGCCGCCGTCGCGGTCGTAGAGGATCCCGGCCGCGCGCAGCCGGTCGACCAGATCCGGCTCCAGGCCAAAGCGGGCTTCGATGTCGTCGTAGTAGTTGGCCGGGATCGGCAGGAATTTCACGCCGGCCTGCCGCATCCGGGCCGCCGTGGCGAAGATGTCGCCGGTCTCCAGCGCGATGTGCTGGATGCCGGAGCCGAAGAATTCCGACAGGAAGCGCGCCGACAGCGTGCGCTGGCTCTGCGAGGCGTTCAGCACGATGCGCAGCGTGCCCTCGGCGTTCTGCACCACCTGGCTGCGCACCAGCCCGGCGGGATCCGGGATCTCCAGCTCCGGGGTCTTCGCCAGGTCGAAGATCGCGCTGTAGAACAGGAGCCAGGACAGCATCTCGTCATACTGCATCGACTGCGACAGGTGGTCGATCCACGCCAGCCCGGCCTCCGGCGTCGCGCCGTCATCGACCGGGACGAAGTCGACCTCGCGCCATCGCGCCAGATCGCTGCCGGGATCGACGAGATAGATCAGGCTGCCGCCGACGCCGCGGATCGCCGGGATCTCCAGCTCGCCCGGCCCGACCTCCTGGCGGAATCCGGTCGCCAGCAGGGCGCCGGCCCGCGCCGTCGCCGCCCGGGCGTCGTCGACCTTGAGGCAGATCGCGCAGGCGGCGGGGCCGTGCATGATGTAGGCGGCGTGGGCGTAGCCCTCCTTCTCGCGGTTGACGAGAAGATTGATCCCGCCCTGCGACCACAGGGTCACGTCCTTTGACCGGTGCCGGCCGCTCCGGGCGAAGCCGAGGCCGGCGAACAACGCCTCCAGCTCGATCGCGCCGGCCTCGTCGACCGCGAACTCGACGAACTCGACGCCGAGGCACTTCGCCCGCTCCGGCAGCAGCGGCCGGGTCCGCTCGGCGGCGGGCTTGCGCCGCTCCAGCGTGTCGGCCAGCTGCAGCAGCGACCGGCGGCCGTCGATCGCGACCGACCGCGCCGACCCGGCCCGGAAATGGTCGTTGAAGATCTCCAGCGAATAGACGCCGTCAAAGCCGGTCGCGGCCACCGCCTCGGTGAAGGCGGTCACCGGCAGGTCGCCCTGGCCCGGCAGGTTGCGGAAATGCCGGCTCCAGGACAGCAGGTCCATCTCCAGACGCGGCGCGTCGGCCAGCTGGACCAGGAAGATCCTGTCGGCCGGGATGGCGCGGATGCCGTCCGGGTCGATGCCGCGCGACAGGGTGTGGAAGCTGTCCAGGATCAGCCCGATGGCGGGATGATCGGCGCGGCGCACGATCTCCCAGGCGTCGCGGTGGTCGTTGACGTGCCGGCCCCAGGCCAGCGCCTCGAAGCCGACCTTCAGCCCGCGCTTCGCCGCCCGCTCGCCCAGCTCGCGGAAATCCGCGGCGGCGCGGTCGATGCCGCCCAGCGCGGCCGGCGAGATGTTGGAGCAGACCAGCAGCAGGCCGGCGCCCAGCTCGCCCATCAGGTCGAACTTCCGCTCGGCCCGGTCGAACACACGCGTACGCTGCGGCTCGGGCATGCCCTCGAAGTCGCGGAAGGGCTGGAAGGTGGTCACGACGAGCCCGGCGTCGCGCACCATCCGCCCGACCTCGCGCGGCGCCGCGTCGAAGGACAGGAAGTCGTTCTCGAAGATCTCGACGCCATCGAAGCCGGCGGCGGCGATCGCCTCCAGCTTGTCGCGGAGATCGCCGCTCAGGGACACGGTGGCGATCGACGTCTTCATCGGGATGTCCTCACGTGCCGAGATGCGCGAGCTGGAACGGCAGCTGGGCCAGCGCCATGTCGAGGCCGGTCAGGATCGGGTGCCCGCGGCGGCGCGCCTGGTCGAGCCAGGGCGTCACCGGCGGCGCGGTCACCGCGTCGGCGGCCAGGGCGCCGGGCGGCAGCATGGCGGGGTCGAAGGGCAGGGGATCGTCCGGCCGCATGCCGAGCGGCGAGGCGTTGGCGGCGATGTCGATCGGGGCGCCAGGCCGGAGGCCGCGATGCACCGCCAGCTCCGGGTGGCGCTGCTCCAGCCCCTCGGCCAGGGCTGAGGCCCGTGCCGCGTCGGGATCGATGACCGTGACCGAGGCGGCCCCGGCGGCGGCCACCGCATCGGCGATCGCCGACCCGGCCCCGCCGGCGCCGATCAGCAGCAGATGCGATCCCGCCGGGTCGACGCCGTGCCCGTGCAGCGCCGCGACGAAGGCGAGGCCGTCGGTCATGTCGCCAACCAGCGTGCCGTCCGGGTCGCGCCGTACGATGTTCACGGCCCGCACCGCCGCGGCCCGCGGCGTGACCCGGTCCATCGCTGCGAAGGCGGCCTGCTTGTGCGGCACGGTGACGGAGACGCCGGCGCCGTTGGCGCAGCGGCGGAAGACCTCGAAGAAGCCGGGCACCGAAGCGGGCTCGAGTTCGAGCGGGATCATCACCGCGTCGACGCAGCGCCCGGCGAAGGCGCGGTTCATCGGGCCCGGGGTCTTCACCTGGGCGACGGGATGCCCGATCAGCGGGACGATGGAGGTGCGGCCGGAGATCGCGGCGCGGTCGGGCGCCGGATCGGCCTCTCCCAAGGGGGACATCGGCGGCTCCTGCGGCATGCGGCCGGCCCGCGACATCGTGCCGGCCGGGCTTCCGGACAGACTCTCGGCCGCGCCCGCCGCAGCAGCAATGATCAAGACATCCGGGCGGATTAACCCGATGTTACGGTCGCCGGCCGGGGTGCGCGCACCGCTTCCATCTCCGCCCGCAGGCTGGCCAGGAAAGCCTCGGCGAAGCTCGACAGCGTCACGTCGCGGCGATAGGCGGCATAGGTCTGGAAGTCGGTCTTCTCGGCGATCGGGATCACCTTCAGCCCGGCCAGGCTGCCATCCGCCACGGTGAAGATGTCGATCACCGCGACGCCGAGGTTCTGGCGCACCAGGGCGCAGACCGTGGTGCCAAAGCGGGCGCGGATGGTGATGCGGTAGTCGAGGCCGTGCCGGGTGAAGATGTCGGCCATGATCCGGCCGTAAGGATCCTTCGGGTCGATCCCGATCAGCGGGTGCCGCACGATCTCCTCGGCCGAGATCCGGCTGCGCGATGCCAGCGGATGGTCGGCGGCGGCGATGAAGACCAGCTCGCCGCGGGCCAGCGGCGCGAAGGTCAGGGCCGGGTGCTGCAGCAGGTAGCTCATCGCCACCAGCTCGCCCTTGCCCAGCAGCAGATAGTCGATCGCGTCCTCGATCTTGAGGATGTCGATGTCCATCAGCAGGTGCGGATAGCGCCGGCGCACCGCCGCCGCCGCCCGCGGCACCATCACATTGGCGATGCTGGGGACCGAGCCGACCTTGAGCTCCGCGGTGTCGCCCTTCTCCAGCCGGTCGATCGCGTAGTGCAGGTCCTCGACCTTCTTGTACACGGCGTTGATCTGGGCGAAGACGTCGCTCGCCTCCGCCGTCGGCACGAAGCGCCCGCCCTTGCGGACGAACAGGTTGAAGCCGAGCGAATCCTCCGTGTACTTCATCATCCGGCTGACGCCCGGCGCCGAGACGTTCAGCAGCCGGGCCGCGCCCGCGACCGTGCCGGTCACCATGATCGCGCGGATGATCTCGATCTGACGCAGCGTGAGCAAGGTCGGCGCCTCTCTCTCCGGACCGGGAACATGCGGGGGCGGATCCTGCGCGATCCGCCCGCGACCGGGCCTGTCGGCCGCTGCCGCATCACTTCTTGCGCAGCTTGTCCAGCTCGGCCTGCAGCAGCGCCACGGTGTCCGCGCCGATCTTGGGGCGGAACTCCTCGACCACCGGCGCGGTGGCGGCCCGCAGCTTCGCCACTTCCTCCGGCGGCAGCTCGGTCACCTCCATGCCGTTGGCGCGGATCTCGTCCAGCGCCTTGGCGTCCGCCTCGCGCGACACCTGGCGCTGATAGTCCCGCGCCTCGGTCGCGGCCGACTGCAGCACCGCCCGCTCCTCGTCGTTCAGCTTGTCCCAGAACATCTTGCTGACCAGGACGATCTGCGGGTTGTACTGGTGCCGGGTCAGGGTCAGGTACTTCTGCACCTCGTAGAACTTGGCGTTGATGATGTTGGCCGACGGGTTCTCCTGGCCGTCGACCGTGTCGGTCTCCAGCGCGCCGTACAGCTCGGGATAGGGCATCGGCACGGCGTTGGCGCCGAGCGCGTTGAACAGCGCGATCGGGATCGGCGACTGGATGGTGCGGATCTTCAGCCCCTTGATGTCCTCGACCTTCGCCACCGGATGGCGGTTGTTGGTCAGGTTGCGGAACCCGAGCTCCCAATAGGCCAGCCCGACCAGCCCCTTGGCGGGCAAGAGCTCCAGCAGATGGTCGCCGAACGGGCCGTCCATCACCGCATCGGCCTCCTGCGGCGTGTCGAACAGGAAGGGCAGGTCGACCGCGCCGAAGGCCGGGGCGTTGCCGGACAGGATGCCGGCGTTCATCACCGTCATCTCGACGATGCCGCCCTGCAGCCCCGACAGGGTCTGCACATCGCCGCCCAGCGTGCCGCCGGGGAACAGCTGCACCGTGATCTTGCCGCCGCTCTTCTCGGCGACGATGGCGGCGAACTTCTCCATGCCCGTGACCTGGGGATGGCCCTTGCTGTTCGCCGCCGCGAACTTGATGTGCTGCTCGCGGATCTCGGCCCGCGCCGCCGGGGCCAGCAGCAGCGCCGCCGACAGCGCGACGATCAGGCCGGTCAGGGTCCTGGACATGGTGATCCTCCCAAGGATTGTTCGATCTCGTTGGTGTCGGCCGGCGCGGTCATCGGGCCAGCCATTGAGCCGGAACCATCACCAGCTCCGGGAACAGGATCAGCAGGACCAGCACCGCCAGCTGGGCCAGGAGGAAGGGCCAGACGCCCTTCATCAGGTCCTCCATGGTCAGCTTCGACACGCCGCAGATGACGTTCAGCACGGTGCCGACCGGCGGGGTGATCAGGCCGATCGAATTGTTGATGATGAACAGCACGCCGAAATAGACCGGGTCGATGCCCGCCTGCTTGATCACCGGCATCAGGACCGGCGTCAGGATCAGGATGGTCGGGGTCATGTCCATGGCGGTGCCGACGGCGACGACCAGCAGCATGATCGCCGCCATCAGCAGCATCGGGCTGTCCATGAGAGGATCGAGCATGGCGGCGAGCTGGCCCGGCAGGTCGGCGACCGTGATCAGCCAGGCGGAGACGCCGGCGGCGGCCACCAGGAACATCACCACGCTGGTGGTCTTGGCGGCCGAGACGAGCACGTCGAAGACCTGGCCGGGGCCCAGCTCGCGATAGACCACCATGGCCACGAACAGGGAATAGACCGCGGCGACGACGCCGGCCTCGGTCGGCGTGAACACGCCGAATTTCAGCCCGACGATGATGATCACCGGCAGGAACAGCGCCCACAGGCTGTCGGCGAAGGCGCGGAGGCGCTCGCGCCCGGTGCGGCGCGGCGGCAGCCGGATGTCCTCGCGCCGGACCACCACCAGCCAGGCGATGCAGAGGGCCAGCGCGATCATCAGGCCGGGCGCGATGCCGGCCAGGAACAGCTTGGTGATCGAGACGCCGCCGATGACCCCGAACAGCACGAAGCCGATGCTGGGCGGGATGATCGGCCCGATGATCGCGGCCGAGGCGATCAGCCCGCCCGACCGGCCGGCGCTGTGGCCGGATTTCAGCATCATCGGCATCAAGAGGGCGCCGAGCGCCGCGGCGTCGGCCACGGCCGAACCGGACAGGCTGGCGATCAGGCAGGCGGCGAGGATGACGACGAAGCCGAGCCCGCCGCGGATATGGCCGACCAGCGCCATGGCCAGGTCGACGATGCGGCGCGACAGGCCGCCGGCATTCATCACCTCGCCGGCCAGCAGGAAGAAGGGCACGGCCATCAGCGGGAAGCTGTCGGCGCCGTTGATGACGTTCTGGGCGACGATCTGGGAATCGAACAGGCCGAGATGGATCATCAGCGCGACGCCGCTGAGGATCAGGGCGAAGGCGATCGGCATGCCGATCGCCATGGTGCCGAGCAGCGACGACAGGAAGACGGCGACGACCACGGCTCAGCCCTTCCGCGCCGCGCGCGGGGCATCGAGGGCGGCGAGCTCCTCGGAGTCGCGGACCAGGATCAGCTCCTCGGGCCCGGCCCGGCCGAGCAGCAGGCGGGCGAGGTCGGCCAGGATGATCAGCGCGGCCGGCACGGCGAAGGCGATGCCGGCGCCGTACAGCAGCGCCATCGGAAAGCCCACCGCCGGCGAGGCGACGTCGAGGTTGATCATCGCCTGCTCCACGCTGCCCTTGAGCAGCAGCCAGATCGCCAGCAGCCCCAGCGCGCCGGACACGGCGAGGCAGGCCTTGGCCGCCGGCCGGGGCAGGCGGCGCAGCAGCGTATCGATGCCGAGATGGCCGCGCTCGCGCAGGGCCACGACGGCGCCGAGGAAGATCAGCCAGACGAAGAACAGCCGCGACAACTCCTCCGACGCGGTCAGCCCCTGGTTGAAAGCGTAGCGCAGCACGACGTTGCCGAAGACCAGCACCACCATCCCGGCGAGGAGCAGGGCGATCAGGACCTTCAGCAGCGCGAAATAGGCTTCGACGGCTAGACGCATCGGGCTCTCCCTGTGGTGGCCGCCGGCCGCGGCTTCGCCGGTCTTGAATTCTTCTTCCTCAGAAATGTACGAACTGGTACGTATAGTCAAGCGCCCGGCGAGATCCGGCAAGGATCGGCCGTCGGATGCGTGTTCCCCGTCCAAGCCGGCGGGCGGGGAAATGCGGTCGTCGACGCCGGCGGAGCCGCCTCCTCGAGAACGCGGCCGAGGGAGAGGGGAGCGTCATGTGCCCACCGGGCTGTCTGGAGACGATCTGCCGCCATGTGACCCGCCGCGGCGTGCTGAAGGGCGGCATCGCCATGGCCGCAGCGTCGGCTGTCCCAGTTGCCGGCGCCGCCGCAGCGCCGGCCGCGCGGTCCTTCACCGATGTGCAGGACCTGACCCATCCGCTGTTCGAGGGCTTCCCGACCTTCGACGGCTCGAAATGGTTCGCCATGGAGCCGGTGTTCCGCTACGCGAAGGACAGGCTGAACATCAACCGCTGGACGCTGATGGAGCACACCGGCACGCATATGGACGCGCCGCTGCACTTCTCGGCGGACGGGCGCAGCGTCGACGAGATCCCGGTAGCCGACCTGGTGGTGCCGCTGGCGGTGATCGACATCTCGCAGCGGGCGCAGGACGACCCGGACAGCGCGGTGACGCCGGACGACATCAAGCGCTGGGAGGCCGCGAACGGCCCGCTGCCCGAGGGCTGCTGCGTGGTCATGAACTCCGGCTGGCACCGGCTGCTGCACACGCCGCGCTTCGCCGGGCGGGACGAGGCCGGCAGGAACCACACGCCCGGCTTCCACGGCGAGACGGCGCATCTGCTGATGACCGAGCGCAACGTCAAGGGCATCGGCGTCGACACGCTGTCGCTCGACCTCGGCATCGAGACCGGCCGCTTCCCGGTGCATTACTCCTGGCTGCCGAGCGGGCGCTGGGGCGTCGAATGCCTGGCCAATCTCGACGGGCTGCCGGCCAAGGGCGCCCATCTCGTCCTCGGCGGCCCCAAGGTGAAGGGCGGGACCGGGGGGCCGAGCCGGGTGCTGGCGCTGGTGTAGAAGGGGACGCGGCCGCGGCGCGAAAGCGCTTGTTCGCGGCCGCGAAGTTCCGGAGAAGTAGAGTTCCGCCGATCGGCGGCGTCGGTGCGGGGAGCGGGCCAGGGACATGGCGGGCAGGATCAAGTCGGGCGCCGCGGAGCGGAAGACCGCCCGCAAGAACGACCCCGAGCGCACCAAGGAGGATATTCTCGAGGTCGCGACCGAGGAGTTCGCGACCCATGGGCTGAGCGGCGCGCGCGTCGACGCGATCGCGGAGCGCACCCGCACCTCCAAGCGCATGATCTACTACTATTTCGGCGGCAAGGAGGGGCTGTACCACGCGGTGCTGGAGAAGGCCTATGCCGACATCCGCAGCGCCGAGGCCGAGCTGCATCTGGAGGACCTGCCGCCGGAGGAGGCGATGCGGCGGCTGGTCGAGTTCACCTTCGACTATGACGAGGCGCATCCCGACTTCATCCGCCTGGTCAGCATCGAGAACATCCACCGGGCCGAGCATCTGCCGCACACCACCTCGATCCGCAGCACCAATCTCGGCATCATCCAGACCATCGCCGCGATCCTGGAGCGCGGGCGGAAGGCGGACGTGTTCCGGGCCGGGATCGACCCGGTCGACCTGCATATGCTGATCAGCGCCTTCTGCTTCTTCCGCGTCTCCAACCGCCACACCTTCGGCACCATCTTCCGCCGCGACCTGTCGGAGCCGGGGCTGCGGGACAAGCACCGGCGGATGATCGGCGACGCCGTCATCCGCCTGCTGCAAGGCGGGGCGGAAGCGGTGGAACTGTCGCCGCCCGCGGGGGCCGCTACCCCGGCCCGAGCGAGGCGAAGTGCCGGGTCATCCGGTCGGCGTCCGGCGTGATGCCGGTGAACAGCCGGAACGCCTCGACCGCCTGGAACACCGCCATGCCGCCGCCGTCGAGGGTGCGGCAGCCACGGGCCCGGGCGACGCGCAGCAACTCGGTCTCGAGCGGGAAATAGACGATCTCGGCGACCCAGTGCCGGGGCGCCAGCAGCTCGGCCGGCAGGGGCAGGCCGGGATGCTTCGCCATCCCGGTCGGGGTGGCGTGGATCAGCCCGTCCGCCGCATCCATGGCGGCAAGAAGGTCGGTGCCGGCCACCGCGCGTCCCGCGCCGAACCGGGCGGACAGGCTGGCCGCCGTCGCCTCCGCCCGGGCCTGGTCGACATCGAAGATCGCGAGCTCGCCGATCCCGAGGGTCAGGGCCGCATGGGCCACGGCGGCGCCCGCGCCGCCGGCGCCGAGCTGGACCGCGCGGTCCTTGCGCACATCCGGCAGGCCGCGCCGGAAGCTCTCGGCGAAGCCCCACCAGTCGGTGTTGTGACCGATCCGCCGGCCCCCCTCGAACACCACCGTGTTGACGGCGCCCAGCGCCCGCGCGTCGTCGGACAGCGCGTGCAGCAGCGGAATCACCGCCTGTTTGCAGGGATGGGTGATGTTGAGCCCGGCGAAGCCGAGCCGCTCCGCCGTCTCGATCAGCTCGGGCAGGGCCTCGACGCCGCGGCCGAGCACCTCGAGATCGATCAGCTCGTACGCGTAGCCCAGCTTCTGCGCTGCGCCTTCGCACATGTGCATGGCCGGGGTCCGGGACGCCTGGATGCCGGCGCCGATCAGCCCGACGCGCAGGGTGGTGGGACGGATATGGGTCACCGGCAAGGCCCCAGGCCGAACCGTCCGGACGTCTCGCTTCCGCACGGACGCTGGGTGTGTCTTGGACGATTCATGTCTCTTCGCCTGCGCCGGTGTGCCTTTTCCGGAAAATGTACTAACTGGTACGTTCATGTCAATTGCGGTAACTTGGCGGTCTAGGGCAATCGCTTGAAATGTCTCCGGTCGCGGCTATCGGCCGTCTCACCCGACATGGATCGGGTTGCTGAGCGCCCGGCACAGGGGCTGGGCCGCGATGTCCTCGCGGGTCATGCCGGCCGGCAGGCCGCGGCCCTCCAGCGCCTGCAGGAACTCGGCCTCGAGCCGCGGGCGGCTGGCGGCGGCGACGATCTCGGCGCGCAGGAAGCGGTCGGGTGAGGGCAGGGTCAGCCGGCCGACCCACTCCTCCGCCGGGATCTCCTGCTCGGCGACCACGCCGCCGGCATCGACCCAGACCAGCCGATCGCCGGCCGCGCCGCATACCTCCGCCTCGACCGTCCAGACGGTGCCGCCGAGGCGGGTGCCGCCCATCGGCACGCCACCGGCGGTGACGGCGAGATGGGGCCCGTCCGGCCCCTCGGTGACATAGCCGCGGCCGGCGCGCAGCGCCCGCAGCACCGCCCTCTCCGACAGCTCCGGCAGCCACAGCGCCGTGGCCGGCCGGCCGAGACCGAGCGGCCCGGGCGGCGCCGGCGCCGCCGGCTGGTGCCAGTCGCTGCCGCCGATCAGGGAGATGCGGCGGCCTTCCCGCAACCGCGCGTCGTAGCGGGCCAGCGAGATCCAGTTGCCGGCGAACCAGTGCGACTGCCACGCCTCCATGCAGTCCACCGCCGGCAGCTCGTGACGCCAGGGGATCGGCGGCTTGTCGTGGTTGATCGACAGCAGGCCGCCGGCGCGTCGCACCGCCTCCGCCAGCCGGTGCGCATCGGCCGGTGCGGTCATGCGGAAGTCGATCCAGTCCTCGGCACCGAAGACATTGGCGTGGCCCTCGGCGGTGGTGATCTCCTCGCCGCGGATGAAGACCAGGTCCGGGGTGCTGCGCGGGGCGAAGTAGCGGCGCTGGGTGATGGTGTTGTGGTCGGTCACGGCCAGGAAGCGCAGACCCGCCCGCCGTGCCGCCTCGTGCAGCAGCTCCGGCCCGCCGCGGGCATCGCTGTGATGGGTGTGGCAGTGCAGGTCGCCGCGGTACCAGCCGGGCGCCGGTTGGCGCACCTCGGCCGCCGGCTCGGGCATCCATTCGAGGCGCGGCGCGTCGTCGAGCCGGACGGTCAGCGTCACCTCGGCGCCGCCGGGCGGCACGCGGTACAGGCCGAGCAGGATGGTCCAGGTTCCGGCCGGGATCGGCCCCGGCACGTAGCCGGGGGTGGCGTCGTCGGTGGCGACGAAGACCGCGTCGCGGGCGCCGCCGCTCCAGCCGCGGAAGCCGGCCGGGCTGGGAAAGGCCGTGGCGTGCGGGTCCATCAGGCCCAGATCGATGATGCAGTCGCCGGCCTTGGCATAGGCCATCTCCACGTCGATGCGCGTGGTACCGGGCGCGATCTCGACCTGGACCGGGCGGTAGGGGCCTTCCGTGGCCGTCACCCGGACGGTCAGCGCCTGGGCGGGTGTCACGGCTCCTCCCGCGAACCCGGGATGCGGCGCCCCTCGGCGTCGAAGAAAACCGCGTCCTCGGCCCGGAAGCCGAGCCGGACCATGCGGCCGAGGCTCAGCGGATCGTCCCCAAAAATCCGGGCGGTGACCCGCCGGTCGCCCGGCAGCAGCAGCGTCACCAGGCTTTCCGGCCCCATTCCCTCATTGGCGAAGAGCTCGCCGGAGAGGTTCCAGTCGTCCCCGGCGACGCGCAGATGCTCCGGCCGGATGCCGAGCGTCAGCCTTCCGCCGCGGTCGATCGCGCGGCCCAGGGCATCCCACAGAGGCAGGGGCGGGGCCTGCAGCCCGTCGGCCGCCAGCACCGCCGCGCCGTCGTGCCGCGCGGCCTCGACCGGCACCAGGTTCATCGGCGGGTTGCCGACGAAGCCGGCGACGAAGGTGGTGGCCGGGCGGCGATAGACCTCGAGCGGCGGGGCGTACTGCACCACCTCGCCGGCCTCCATCACCGCCACCCGCGTGGCCAGCGCCATGGCCTCGGCCTGGTCGTGGGTGACGTAGACCGCGGTCATGCCGATGTCGCGCTGCAGATGGTTCAGGAAGGCCCGCGCCTCCAGCCGCAGCTTGGCGTCGAGGTTCGAGAGCGGCTCGTCGAACAGATAGACCTGCGACGGGTGCACCAGGGCGCGGGCCAGCGAGGCGCGCTGCTGCTGGCCGCCGGAGATCTGCGACGGCAGCCGGTCGAGCAGATGGCCGATCTGCAGGATGTCGGCCACCTCCTGCGTCCGGCCGCGCCGCGCCTCGACGGGCGCGCCGCGGACCTTCAGCGGATAGCCGATGTTCTGGCCCAGCGACATGTGCGGGTACAGCGCATAGTCCTGGAACACCATCGACAAGTTGCGGTCCCTCGGCGGCTTGCGGGTGACGTCGGCGCCGCCGATCAGGATGCGCCCGCCGGTCGGCTGCTCCAGCCCCGCCACCATGCGCAGCGTCGTGGTCTTGCCGCAGCCGGACGGCCCGAGCAGGCAGACGAAGTCGCCGTCGCCGATGTCGAGGTCGATGTCGCGCACCACCGTCAGGTCGCCGAAAGCTTTCCGGACCTTCTCCAGCGTTACCGAAGCCATCGGACCTCGCTCACGATTTGATGCCGCCGAAGAACCGGAACCCGAACTTCCAGCTGACGAAGAGGTAGAGCGCCACCACCGGCGCCGAATAGACCACGGCATAGGCGGAGAGCAGGGTGACCACCGGCGTCCCGGCCTCGGAATAGTAGGAGTAGATCGCCAGCGCCGCCGGCATCCGGGATTCGCTGCGCAGCAGGACGAAGGGGATCAGGAAGCTGCCCCAGATCTGCACGAAGGCCCAGACGGCGACGACCACGACGCCGGGGCGGATCACCGGCAGGGCGACGTCGAAGAAGGCGCGCAAAGGCGAAGCGCCGGCGACCAGCGCCGATTCCTCATAGGTCCGTGGCAACCCGTCGATGAAGTCGCGCAGGATGAACATCGCGGTCGGCAAGAGGCCGCCGGCGAAGACCAGGATCACCGCGATATGGGTGTCGACCAGGCCGATGGTGCTGACGATCAGGAAGATCGGCACCATGGCGGCGGAGCCGGAGACGACCGAGGAGAACAGGAGCAGCAGATAGGTGATGGCGCCCTTGCCCGGCACCGGCGCCCGCGACATGGCATAGGCCGCCAGCGTCGCCGCCGCGGTGACCAGGGCGACGCCGCCGACGCTCTGGATCAGGCTGTTCAGCAGCGCCCGCATGGCGAAGCCGTTCTCGAACGCCTTGGCGAAGTTGCCGAGGGTGAACGGGTCGGGTACCGCCAGCCCCAACTCGGCCCGCGCATTGAACGGCGCCAGCACGAACCACAGCAGCGGCAGGGCGAAGACCAGGCCGATCAGCGCCGCCAGGCCGGCGAACAGGATGCGCAGGAGGACGGGGCGCAGCGGCATCTCAATGCTCCGCCGCGGCCTTGCGGCGCCGCGCCAGGCCGAGATAGGCCAGCGCGAAGGCCAGGTTGATCAGCATGATGACGACGCCGACCGCGGCGCCGCGGCCGAACTCGAAATGCTTGAAGGCCAGCTGGTAGGTGTAGATCGACAGGATCTCGGTGCGGAAGGACGGGCCGCCGCCGGTCAGGAGGAACGGCGTGAACACGTTGAAGGTCCACATCGTCACCAGGATCAGGTCGGTCACGACATGGCCGCGGATCAGCGGCAGGGCGATGTCGCGCAGCTTCTGCCAGGACGAGGCGCCGACGACGCTCGCGGTCTCGAAATAGCTCGGCGGGATCGATTGCAGCGCCGAGGAGAACAGCATCATCGAGAAGGCGGTGCCGCGCCAGGTGTTGAACACGACGATGGCCAGGAACGGCATCTCCAGGAGCCAGTCCGGCCGGGGCAGGCCGAGCGCGCCGAGGATGCCGTTCAGCGTGCCGGCGTCGCGGTCGAGATAGGCGAACCAGGCGAAGCCGATCACCACCTCCGGCAGGATCCAGGCCGCCACCACCGCCGCCTGCACCGCCGCCTTCAGCGCCGGCGGAACGGTCTGCAGCAGCCAGGCCAGCAGCAGGCCCAGCAGCGCCTGGCCGATCAGGGCCGAGAGCAGCACGAACTGGACGGTCAGGATCAGCGAGGCGCCGAACTCGCCCGGGGCGAAGAAGGCGCCGCCGTCGAACAGCGAGGTGTAGTTCTGCAGCCCGACGAAATCCGGGTGCAGCGCGGTGCGGCCCAAAAGGGTGCGGTTGGTGAAGCTGACCGCGATGATCCAGAAGAACGGCACGACGACGAACAGCCCGACCAGCACCCCGGCCGGCACCATGAAGGCGGCCCCGGTGCGGGCGGTGAGGAGGGTGGGGCGGTTGTCCATTATTCTCCCCTCGCGGGAGGGGGGAGCGCAGACGTAGGTTGGGTTCGCGGATGCGAACCCAACATTGACGTGGGTTCGGCCGGATGGATGTTGGGTTCGCGCACGCGAACCCAACCTACGATGCCGATCCGTCCCTGCCCCATCCTCAGCCCTTGCTGACGGTGTTGGCCTCGCCGACGATCTTCTTCACGGCGGCGCCGTAGCGGGCCATCGCCTCCTCCGGCGTGGCGGTGCCGGAGACCACGGCCTCGGTCATGCGCTGCAGCTCGGCCGAGACCTTGTCGTAGTTCGGGTCGTTCGGCCGGGCCGTGGTGATCGGCATCAGCGCCTTGGCGGTGTCCTGCAGGAAGGCGGAGTTCGGCACCGGCACGTCGTCGCGGATGCGGATCCGCTCCTCGAAGCCCTGATAGGCGGTCAGCGCCTTCTGGCTGTTCATGAAGGCCAGCAGCGCCCAGGCGTCCTTCGGGTTCTGCGTGTTCGGGTTCAGCACGAAGCCGGTGCCGCCGGAGATGGTGACGAAGTCGCGGCCGTCCAGCCCACGGCCGGCGGCCTCGGCCGGGATCTTGGCCCAGCCCATGGTGCGGTCCCGGTCGGCGACGGCGAACTCGCTGCCCGGCGCGGTGACCGAGCGGTAGAACCAGTCGCCCTCGACCAGCATGGCGGTGCGGCCGTCGCGGAAATTGGCGAAGCTGCGGTTGCGCCCGTCGGCCAGCAGCTGGGCCCGCTGGTCGCCCAGCTTCTCGTCGACATAGATGGTCTTGTACAGCTTCAGCGCCGCCAGGATCGCCGGGCTGCTGGTGATCCACTTGCCGTCCTTGTCCTGCAGCGCCTCGCCGGCGCCGAGCAGCAGGGGATACCAGCCCTGCATGGTGGTGGCCTCGCCCATCGAGACCCCGGCGTTGATCTGCAACGGGAAGCTGTCCGGATCGGCCTTCTTCAGGGCGCGGGCGACGGCCAGCAGCTCGTCCCAGCTGGCCGGCTGCCAGCCCTCGGCCTTCAGCCCGGCCTTCGCGAAGACGTCGCGGCGATAGTAGATGACGCGGACATCGGTGCCTTCGGCCAGGCCATAGCGCTTGCCCTGATAGGACATCAGCGCCTGGGCGCCGGCCGAGATGTGCGACCAGCCCTCCCAGTCGTTGACCTCCGCCCCGGCGATCTCGTCGAGCGGCTTCAGCAGGCCGCCCTCGACGAAACTGGGGATCAGGAAGCCGTCGAAGCTGGAGACGTCGGCCCCGGCGCCGGTGGAGAAGTCGAGCGCCAGCTGCTGCGTCAGCTGCTCGTCGGTGCCGCCGAAGCTCTTCAGCGTCACGGTGTGGCCGGCACCGGCCGGGCTTTTGGCGAATTCAGGGATGACCCAGGTCTTGATCCAGGTCGCCAGCTCGGTGTTCACGCCGCCCTCGACGCAGCGGCAGACGATCGACAGGTCGGCGGCTTGTGCCGGCGCGCCCCAGCTCAGGGTCGCGATCAGGCCGGCGGCGAGAATCCCCAGGCGATGTGCGGTCATGCGCTGCGTCCTCCCATGGCGGCGCATCCTTCAGGCGGGATGCGGCTTCGATGAGAAGTGAACACGCTTTCAGTTTTCCGTCAATCGCGATCGCTCTGTGTTCTGCGGTTCGCTTGAGATCGTTAAAATTCGAGCAAATCCGCCAAAATCCCACGTGACTACGCTTGACAGCCCAACGTCGTCTGGCCAGTGTGGATGAAAGCGATTTCAGTCGAGGCACTGGTGGGAAGCGCGGACGGGAGCCGGAAGGGGCAATCCATCGCCGAGATCGTGGCGGGCCGGGCGAAGGTCTCGCGCGCCGCGGTGTCCCGGGCGTTCAACCCGAAGGCGCCGCTCAGGGCCGACAAGCGCGCGCTGGTGCTGCGCATCGCCGAGGAGATGAACTACGTCCCCAACATGGCCGGCCGGGCGCTGGCGACGCAGCGGTCGCATCTGGTCGGCGTGATCGTGCCGCATGTCTGCAGCCCCTGGGAAAGCCTCGAGATCGACGCACTGACCACGGCGCTGCAGGACCGCGGCTTCGCCACCTTGCTGTTCAAGACCCGGATCGACCGCAGCCTGGACCCGAAGCTTCTGTCCTATATGCGGGCCTACAACCCGGACAGCGTGGTGGTGTTCACCGAGAACGTGCCGCCCGACCAGCTGCACCGCGCCTTCGACCAGGCGGTGCCGGTCTATGTCGACTACCCGAACGAGGCGACCGATCCGGGGCCCCGGCCGGAATCGGCGATGCACCGCTTCGACTGCCTGCGCGTGCTGCAGCGCGACGGCATCGAGCAGGCGGTAGCGCTGCTATCCGGTTTCGGCAGACGGCGCTTCGCCTATCTGGCCGGCAACCCGAGGGCCCAGGCCAACACGGCACGGCTGCGCACGCTGCAGCAGGTGCTGGCGGCGCGCGGCCTGCCGCCGGCCGCGGTGGTGGAGGGCGATTTCAGCTATCAGCGCGGCCATGACGCGACCATCGAGCTGTTCCGCGGCGGGCCGGGCGCCGAGGCGGTGTTCGCCGCCAACGACGTCAGCGCGTTCGGGGCGCTCGACGCGCTGCGCCACGCCCTGGGGCGGCGGGTGCCGGAGGAGGTCAGCGTCGTCGGCTTCGACGACATCGACCAGGCCGCCTGGCGCAGCTACGACCTCACGACCATCAAGATCGATGTCGAGGAGCGGGTGGCCGCGCTGGTGCGGCTGATCCTGCAGCGCCTGCAGAACCGCGCCGCCCCGCCGCTGGTCGAGACGATCCGCACCAAGCTGGTCGTCCGCAGCACTGTGGGTTAGACGCGCCAGAAGGACCACCCGATGACCGGCCGGACGATCCACCTCGTCTTCAAGACGCATCTCGACATCGGCTTCACCCAGCTGGCCGAGACGGTGCGGCGGGAATACCACGAGGTGTTCATCCCGCGTGCGATCGACACCGGCGAGCATTTCTTCGCCGAAGACCCGGCGCAGCGCATGTTCGTCTGGACCACCGGGGCCTGGCTGATCTGGGACCATCTCGAGACCCAGCCGCGCGACCAGGTGCGGCGGCTGGAGCGGGCGATCGAGCGCGGGCTGATCCGCTGGCACGGCCTGCCCTTCACCACCCACACCGAACTGATGTCGCCGGCGCTGTTCCGCGCCGGCCTGTCCTACGCGCAGGCGCTGGACCGCCGCTTCGGCACCAGCACCATCGCCGCCAAGATGACCGACGTGCCGGGCCATCCGCTGGGCATCGTGCCGATCCTGGCCGAGGCCGGCATCCGCTTCCTGCATATCGGCGTCAACACGGCCTCGACCCTGCCGCAGGTGCCGCCGCTGTTCCGCTGGCGCGCGCCGTCGGGCGAGGAGGTGCTGGTGGCCTATCAGAGCAGCTACGGCGCCACCTTCTTCCCCGAGGGAATGGACCAGGGGCTGAGCTTCGCCCACACCTCGGACAATGTCGGGCCGCAGGGCATCTCCGCGGCGGCGGAATGCCACCGCGAGCTGCGGGCGGCGAATCCCGGCGCCGCGATCCGGGCCTCGACCCTGGACGATTTCGCCGCCGCGGTCTGGCCGCAGCGCGCGCGCTTCCCGGTGGTCGACCGCGAGATCGGCGACAGCTGGATCCACGGCAGCGCCAGCGACCCGGAGAAGACCGCCCGCTTCCTGGCGCTGCAGCGGGTTTATGATCGCTTCGCCGTGGAGGGGCTGGACGATCGCCGCTTGGCCTTCGGCCGGCGCCTGGCGATGGTCGCCGAGCACACCTGCGGCGTCGACGTGAAGACCTTCCTGCGCGACGAGGATGCCTGGGACCGGCCGGATTTCGAGGCGGCGCGGCGGCGCGACCCGCGCTTCCGCTTCGCCGAGAGCTCCTGGGCCGAGCAGCGCGGATACCTCGACGCCGCGCTGGAGGCTCTGTCCCCGGCGGACCGGTCCGCGGCGGAGCAGGCTCTGGCCGAGCTGCGGCCGGGCGACCCTGTCGATGCGGATCCGCCGGCAAGCAGCGGCGTCATCGAGGCCCGGGCCGGCGACTGGCGGCTGAGCGTCGAAGGCGCGACCGGCGACGTGACCGCGCTGACCGCTCCGGACGGCCGGATGCTGGAGGGGATCGGCGGCACCTTGATCGCCTATGGCTATGAGAGCTACGACGCGGCCGATGTCGCCGCGCATATGCAGGGCTACCTGACCCAGCGGCTCGAATGGGCGCTGCTCGACCACGGCAAGCCGGGGCTGGAGCGGGCGCGGACCGCGCGCTCCGCCGTCTGGCGGCCGCGCCTCACCGGGCTGGCGCAGGACGGGTCGGGGGCGACGCTGCTGCTGGACCTGCCGGAAGAGGCGCATGCGGTGTTCGGCGCGCCGCGGCAGGTGGAGCTTCGGATCGCGGCGGCCGGGGCCGAGAACGAGGGCAGCCTCGACCTCGTCCTGGTGCTGCGCGACAAGCCGGCGAACCGGATGCCGGAGGCGAGCTTCTGGGGCTTCACCCCGGCCGGTGTCGAGGGCTGGGATTTCCGCAAGATGGGGCTGTGGCAGCCGGCCGACCGGATCGCCCCGAAGGGCGGCGGACAGCTGCAGGCCGTGTCCGGCATCCGCGGCCGGCTGGCGGGCGGCGGCGTTCTCGACCTCCGGTCGCCCGACGCGCCGCTGGCGGCCCCCGCGCTCTCGCCCTTCATGCCCTTCGCCCCCGGCCTGCCGGATTTCTCCGGCGGCGTGCGGATCAACCTGCACAACAACAAATGGGGCACCAACTTCCCCATGTGGTGCGAGGGCACGCTGCAGTTCCGCTTCCGCCTGCGGCTGGCGGGCTAGGCGATCACGCGGATCTCTTCCGGCGCCGCTCCTCGCTGTGGTTCACGACGTCCCCGACATCGCCGAAGGCGATGGCGTTGCCCTGCTCCGGGATGACCTGCTGCCGGTCGAGATCCAGCCGGGCGACGATGACGTCGTCCTTATCGCCGTTCGAATTCGTTATCTCCAAGTGATCGCCGGGCTTGCAGCGCTGCAGAATCACGAGCGGATCCATTGCGAGCTCCATGCGGTTTCGGGGGGGCGCCATGCGTCGGTCGGCCCGCATATGGGAGTCAACACGCCGCGCCCGGCGACGGTTCGGTCCGACACGGCGATCGGCCTATTTGACGTCGTCTCGATCCAGGCCGGGCCAGTTCGCATTGGCCTGGTCGATATAGCGCCCGGTGTCCTTCAGCCAGGTGTCGCGGACGCCGAGGTCGTAGTTCAGGTACAGCCGCCCGTCGACGATCGACCAGGCCTCAGGCTCGATCTTCACCAGATAGCCGCGCGACGTGCCATAGGCGCAGAAGCCGCCGAAGGCCGGCATGTACGTCTCCGGATCGGCCTCGAACAGCGCCTTGTCCTCGGCGCTGGCGAACCACCAGGTGGCGCCGCCGTGCTGCGCGGCGAATTCGGGCTTGCCCTGGCGCGGTGCGCCTTCGCGGAAATAGGCGACCGGGTCGTAGCCGCGGATCGCGACATGGTCGGGCGATCCCAGCGTGTTGACGGGGCGCTGTGCGTCCTGAGCCGGGGCGGCCAGTGGCACGACGCAGGCAAGCGCGGCCAGCGCCAGCAGGGTGCGTCGGAGCATGATGCTTTCCTTTCGGGGATGCGGGATCACTGGGCCAGCAGTGCCGCGGCGCGCAGCCGGGCCAGTTCCTCTTCCAGCTCGCGGATGCGCCGGTCCTTGCGGGCCAGCTCGCGGGCGACGGCGTCGTCGGACCGCTTCGGGTCCTCGGTGCGGGTGTTCAAGGTCATGGCAGCACCTCGCTCGTGATCGGGGTTGCGGGCAGGCCCAGCGCCGCCAGGCCGCCGTCCAGCCAGCCGGCCCGCATCTCGTGCCCGCCATCATGCAGGCACAGGGTGATCGGGCCGCGCTCGCAGCCCTGCGCCTGGGCGCAGGCAATGCCGGCGATCGTCACCGGCCTGTCGGTGCCGAGCCGGCAGCCGGCACGCGTTTCCAGCACCTCGAGGCTGCGAACCGTGTCGCCCTGGTGCCAGCGGTCGCCGATGGCACGGCCGGCCAGCGGGAAGGTGCGGTCGGCCCGGCCGTGGAAATGGACCAGCGGCGGCGGCACGGCCTGGCAGTCCGGGGGCTGCGGCAACGGCTGCCAGAACACGCCGGAGAAGGTGACGGCGCCGGCGACGCGGCTGCCGAGATGGCAGGCTACGGTCCAGGCCATCGACGCGCCCTGCGAGAAGCCGCCGACCACGACCCGGTCCGGGCCGAAGCCGAAGCGGCGCTGCAGGTCGTCCAGCACCTCGCCGACGAAGCGGGTCTCGTCGCGGTCGTGGCTGGGCGAGGTGTCGAAGGACCAGGTGCGATTGATCCCGTCCGGGGCGGCGAAGGCCAGGCCATGTGCCCGGGCGACCGCGATCAGATCGGCCGCCCGCATCTGCTCGGCGGCCGAGCTTTCATAGCCGTGGAAGAACAGATAGACGCCGGCCGGCGCCCCGTCCGGCGGCAGGACGATGCGGTATTCGCCGTTGGCGACGCGGCACGGCATGTCATTGCCGCCCGCATCCGTGGCTGCGCCGGCGCCCGGCAGCAACAGCGCGGCCAGGGTGATCAGAACCGGCCGCATCATGCCGGCACCGACGCCGGCCGGGCCGGCATCCCCTTGAACCAGGCGACGGCATAGGCGACCGCGATCAGCACGGCGAAGCCGGCCAGGTTGGCGGCGGCGGTGGCCAGCGGCCCGCGACCGGTGTGGTCCAGCACCATGCCCAGCAGCTGCGCCGTGACCATGCCGCTGACGAAGACGGCCAGGGTCTGCTGCCCGACCTTGGAGATCACCGCGACCGCCGCGCCCTTCAGCCGCCGGCCCCCGTCACCAACCAGTTGCACGGCGAGATAGGCCAGCGCCAGGAAGTGCAGGAGGCGCAGCGCACCGAAATGCGTCTTGTCGGTCAGCGGCGCCAGGGCCTGGGCCCAGCCGCCGAAGAAGGGCGAGGCCTCGAGGATCCGGTAATGGGCGAAAGGCACCGTCGCCAGCACGAAGGCGATGGCCAGGCCGATCAAGGTCCGGCTGAAGCCCGGCGCCGGCAGGGTGCGGCGCATCAGGAAGAAGCCGAGATAGAACAAGAGCTGCCAGCCGAACGGGTCGAAGAACCAGGGGCGGTCCGACCAGGGCTCGGCCGGCAGGTCCAGCAGATGCGCCTGGGTCAGGCCCCAGATCGCGGCCATCAGCACGAAGGGCAGCGCGCGGTGCAGCCGCTCGGCCAGGATCATCGCCGGCATCAGCGCCAGGATGACCAGGTACATCGGCAGGATGTCGAAATAGTTCGGCACATAGGTCAGCGTCAGGAGCCGCGGCAGCAGGCCCATCGGGTCGGCGAAGAAATGCGGCAGGTTCAGCGCGACGATGTAGCTCTCGCCGCCCGGCCGGGTGCCGGCGGCCGCCACCAGCGCGGCGATGACGACGAAGACCGCAATATGGATCCAGTAGATCTGCCAGACTCGGCGGGCAACCCGGCCGGCGCCGCGGGCGAAGCCGTCGCGGTCGAACACCCGGCCGAAGGCGATGGCCGAGGCCATGCCGGACAGGAACACGAACATCTCGGTCGCGTCGGAGAAGCCGAAGCGCGCCGGGATCCACAGGATCCACGTGTTGTCCGGGATGTGGGCGGTCAGGATGATCAGCATCCCGATGCCACGGAAGACGTCGAGCCGCGGGTCGCGCCGGGGCCTGCCGGCGGCGGCGCTGGACAGCGCCTCACGCGCCGGCGGATCAGAAGGCCTGGTGATATGCATCGGCGTCGAACCTGCAGGCGATCAGGGTGAAGCGGTCGCGGTCCCGGGCGGCGGCCAGCTCCGTCGCCAGTGTCTCGGCGCTGGCGACGGTGCGGCCGTGGCCGCCGAAGCCTTCGGCGACCGCGGCGAAATCGGTGAGGCCCAGGGCGACGCCATTGGGTGCCAGCCCGGCCGAGTCCTGCTTCAGGGCGATCAGGGCCAGGCTCCGGTCCTGGAACAGCACGATGGTGACCGGCAGGCCGAGGTCGCGCAGGGTGGCCAGCTCGCCGATCCCCATCTCCAGCCCGCCATCGCCCATCACGGCGACGACGCGGCGTGTCGGGTCGGCGACCTTGGCGCCGATCGCCAGCGGCAGGGCCGCGGCCATGGTGCAGAAGCCGGTCGACTGCAGCAGCGACAGCGGCCGCCGCGCGACCCATTTCTGGGACAAGAGGATGCGGTGGGCGCCGGCGTCGACGGTGACGAGATCATCATCCGCCACCATGCGGTTCAGCACCTCGACGATGACGTGCGGCCCCCAGTCGGCGCGGGCGGCGAAGCATTCGGCCAACGCTTTCCGGGCCGTGGCGGGCTCGCCGTCGGTCCAGGCCTCACCGGGGCGGGCGGCCTCGGCCAAAGCGGCGACAGCGGCCGCGGGCGCGGCCAGCAGCCGCGTGCCGGCGTGGTGCATGGCGTGGTCGGCCGGGGCGGCGGTGATCTCGACGATCCGGTCCGGGTCCGAGACCGGATCGAGCCAGCCGAGCCGCATCTCGATCGGGTCGTAGCCGACGAACAGCAGCAGGTCGGCCCGGCCGAACAGCGGCAGCAGCACCGCATCCGCCAGCGGCGACAGGCCGGCGCCGCCCAGCGCCAGGGGATGATCCTCCGGCACCAGCCCCTTGGCCTTATAGGTGGTGACCACCGGCGCGCCGAGCCGTTCGGCCAGGCGCAGCAGGGCCGGGCCGGCGCCTTTCTGCGCCGCCTCCAGCCCGGCCAGGATCAGCGGCCGCCGCGCCCGCGACAGGCGGTCGGCCAGCGTCGCGATCGCCGGGTCCTGCGGCGCGATCCCCGGGCGCAGCACCGCCGGCGGCGCGACCGGCCGCGGCGCCGGATCGGCCATCGCCGCCACCGCCGGCGACAGGTCGAGATGCACAGGCCCCATCGGCTCGGCCAGTGCCGTGGCCAGGGCCCGGGCGACGGTGGGGCCGGCGCTCTCCGGCTCGATCTCGAAGCTGGCCTTGACCAGCGGCCGCAGCAACGCGGCATGGTCGATCACCTGGTGGGTGTGGCGGGCCCGGGTCGGCCGGTCGACGATGCCGGAGACGACGATCAGCGGCACATGCTCCTGCGCCGCGTCGGCAATGCCGTTGACCGCATTCGCCAGCCCCGGGCCGACGGTGGCCACCAGCAGGCCCGGGGTCGCCGTGGTCACCGAGGCGCCGGCGGCCATGATCGCCGCCGCCGTCTCGTGCCGCGCCAGGTGAAAGCGGATGCCCGCCGCCTCCAGCCCGTCGACCAGGGTCACGACCTCGCCGCCCGGCATGCCGAAGGCATGGCGGACTCCATGGGCGTGCAGGGTGGCGGCGATCGTGTCGGCGATGCGGGTCATTTACCGGGCGCTCTCAGCGGGTTGGGACTCGCGGAAGCGTACGACGTAGGCGACGGCCAGGCCGAACAGGATGTGGCCCACCAGCGAGGCCCAGGTCAGCGGGATGAAGCCGAGGAAGGCGGGCAGTCCGGCGAAGATATGGGCCATGACGTAGAGGGCGAAGATCCACAGCCCGGTGCCGAAGCCGATGCCGGTCAGCACCAGCGGCAGCTTCGGCAGGATCGCGCGCTGCAGCGGCCGGGCGATGAACAGATAGCCGATCGGGTAGAACACGATGCCGGTGATGGCATGGATCAGCTCCGCCGCCGTCCAGCTCTGGAACCCGAAGACGGACTGCACCAGGGCCGCGGGCTCCAGCGGTCCGCCGACCAGGAACGGGGTGATGCCGCGGGCCCAGACTTCCCAGGTCAGGTCGGCGGCGACGCCGGCGAGCAGGATGGTCGGGACGAGGCGGCCGGTCACCGCGGGAAACAGCGGCGTATCGGATGTCTGGGTCATGGTCATGATGAAGATCTCCAGTCGAATTCAACGGTGGGCCAAGAGGCGGGCGGCAGTGGATGAAGCGCGGCCGTCGACCGCCGCGATCAGCCGGTCCTCGGCCTTCAACCTATGGCGGGCATCGCGGATCGCCCGCAGCGCCGGGGCGTCGGCGCGCCGGGACGCGGCCTCGGCCAGGACCAGGACGAACAGGTCGCGCTGGGCGTGGCTGCCGCCGAGCCGCGGCAGGGCGGCGGCGAGGCGGTCGAGCGACCCGCGCTCGCCGCCCAGGCCCGTGATCACACGGGCCAGGGGCAGGCCGAGCTCGGCCGCGACACTGGCCTGGTCGCCATTGCCCTGGGCCCGGACCTGCAGCGCCATCACCAGCTCCGCCGCCGCCGGCCGGTCGCCGAGCGCGACCAGCGCGATCAGGGTGTGCAGCGCGGCGAAGACCAGGGTGGTGTCGGCTCGGCGCTTGCGGGCAATCTCCGCCAGATCGGCCCAGCGGTTACCGACATCGACGCCGAAGCGCTCCAGCCGCCACAGCAGCGACACGGCGTTGGCCATGTCACGGAAATCGTCGGTCGGCGTGGGGCGCACCTCCTCGTCGTAGAGGCGCAGCACGCGCTCATTGTCGCCGCGCTCGAGATGCAGCAGCGCCAGGTGCCAGGCCATGTGGAAGCTGAAGTTGTTGCAGCGGGACCAACTGCCGCGGCTGCCCTCCAGCCAGGCGAGGCCGGCTGCGGTCTCGCCCCGCATCTCATGGACATGCGAGACCGCGTGCAGCCCCCAGGCATCGTCCGGCTCCATCACCACGGCCTGCCGGCCATAGGCCTCGGCGGCGGCATAGGCGCCGTGCTCCTCGATGGCGAAGGCGTGGCAGCCGAGCAGGAAGCCGGCGGCCGGGCGGTCGGGCGACCACACCGTCATCATCCGCTGCGAGGCGGCCAGCATGCCCGCGGCATCGCCGAGCATGAAGCGCAGCGCATGCGCGAGCTTGAAGGGCAGAAAGGTGGCCGACCGGTCGGCGAAGCGGAGGTCCAGGCAGTCGGCGGCGTCGGCGAAGCGGTCCTCCGCCGCATGGGCAAGTGCCTCGACCAGGGCCCGCTCGTCGGCGGTGCCGCCGTCCTTCGCCGCCAGGGCGCGTCGGGCCGCCGCCAAAGCCTCGCGCGCCGGGTCGGCCAGCTCCCGGCGGGCCAGGATCAGGTTGGCGAAACCCTTCAGCGCCAGCGCCGGGACATGGTCCGAATCGGCCTCCAGCGCCCGCCCGATCGCGATGCCGGTCGAGGGCCGGTGGGCCGCGAGGCCGCGCACCGCCTCCTCGAAGGCCAGGGTGGCGTCGAGGCTGGCGGAGCTGGTCGAAAGGTCGAAGGCGTCCAACGGCATGTCGGGTC
The DNA here is from genome assembly GCF_042743185.1 of Inquilinus sp. NPDC058860. Classification (NCBI taxonomy): domain Bacteria; kingdom Pseudomonadati; phylum Pseudomonadota; class Alphaproteobacteria; order Rhodospirillales; family Rhodospirillaceae; genus Inquilinus; species Inquilinus sp. NPDC058860. The sequence goes on from NZ_JBHYMS010000008.1 coordinate 153,426, forward strand.
CTTTCTCGCCCGTCCGGGCAAGGCTCGGCCGTGGCGTCGATCGGGCGACGCGGCGGCAGTCCGGTTCTGAGGGAGGGTCGAGTGTCGGCTGTGGCTCAGCCGTCCCGGGTTGCGACCCTCGACCGCAACGCCGGCGGGGCGGCCGGGCCGGCGGGATGAGTGGGTGCCGGATCAGCGGCCCCCGGGGCGAAGGGAAACAGGAGACGATCCATCGGATGTTTCCGTAGAAGAGGTTCGCCGCAACCGGCTTGTGACGACTTCTTCGGCGGTCGGGCGGCTGGTATTACACGGCCTGGGAAAATTTTTCTGACGCCGTCTGCAGAACCATCCGACCCTCTGTAACGAATCCGGGATCGGAGCCGTATGAGGTGATGACGCGTGAGTGACCCCTTGCGGGAGGACCAGTGGGCGACATGGATGCGGGCCGCGATAGCCGGCGACGCCGGCGCCTATCGCCTCTTCCTGCAGGCGGTGACGCCGCATCTGCGCGCCATGGCCCGGCGACGCGGCGCCCTGTTCGGCGGCTCGGCCGACGATGCCGAGGATGTCGTCCAGGAGGTGCTGCTGGCGATCCATCTGAAGCGCGGCAGCTGGGACCCGTCGCGGCCGATCGGCCCCTGGATCTCGGTGATCGTGCGCAACAAGATGATCGATGCGCTGCGCCGACGCGGCCGGCATGTCGACGTGCCGATCGAGGATGTGATCGACACGCTGGCGGCGGAGGCGCCGCCGGACGGGCTGGAGCAGCGCGACGTCGACCGCCTGCTGTCGCGGCTGCAGGACCGGCAGCGCGATATCGTGCGGTCGATCTCGGTCGAGGGCGGCAGCGTGCGCGAGACCGCGGGCCGGCTCGGCATGACCGAAGGTGCCGTGCGCGTGGCGCTGCACCGCGCGCTGAAGGCCCTGGCCGCCTTGTATCGGAGTGAACCGGAGTGAAGACCGACGACCTCATCACCGCCCTGGCGCAGGACGCGCCCGTCCGCTGGCCGCTCGGCCGTGCGGTGGCGGCCGCCATGGCCGGCGGCGCGGTCGTGGCCGGGGCGATCTTCTTCGCCGGCATCGGCGTGCGGCCGGATGTGATGCAGGCGGTCGAAACCGTCCGCTACCTGTTCAAGTTCGTCGTCACCCTGGCGCTCGCCGTCACCGCCACCGGGCTGATCCTGCATCTGGCGCGGCCGGGCGCGCCGCTGGGCGCCTGGTGCTGGGCGCTGCTGGCGGCGCCGGCCCTGCTGGCCGTGTCGGTCGCGCTGGAGATGCTGGCGATGCCCATCTCGACCTGGGGCGCCCGGTGGATCGGCGAGAATGCGCGCTACTGCATGATCGTCATCCCGCTGATGGCGCTCGGGCCGCTGGCCCTGCTGCTGGTCGCCCTGCGCCAGGGTGCGCCGCGGCGTCCGGGGCTGGCCGGCGCGGTCGCCGGCCTCGTGGCCAGCGGCATCGCCGCGACCTTCTATGCCGCGCACTGCCCGGACGACAGCCCGCTCTTCGTCGCCACCTGGTACACGCTGGCGACCGGGATCGTGGTGCTGATCGGCGCCCTGGCAGGCCGGCGCTGGCTGCGCTGGTAGCGGGCTAGGCTTGTCGAAGTGCAGGGCGCCGTTCGCCGCATCGGTCCCGGAAGGCGATGGCGGAGCTGTGGCGCGGTCCGTCCCTACGGCCCGATCAGCGGGACGGCGGCCCCCGCCGCGGCGAGGCCGAGGACCACGGTCCAGGGCGGCGCCTTCCAGACGGTGAGGAAGAGAAAGCCGGCCAGCGCCAGGACGAAGTCGCGTGGCGCCAGCACGGCGCTGGTCCAGACCGGGCTGTAGAGGGCCGCGCCAAGGATGCCGACCACGGCCGCGTTGGCGCCGCGCATCGCGCTCTGGGCGCCGGGACGCAGGCGCAGAGCATCCCAGAAGGGCAGGGTGCCGTAGGCCAGCAGCAGCCCCGGCAGGAAGACGGCGACGAGCGCGATCGCGGCGCCGGCGAGGCCGTTCGGGGGCGGTCCCATCACCGCGCCGAGCCAGGCGGCGAAGGTGAACAGTGGCCCGGGCACCGCCTGCGCCAGGCCGTAGCCTTCCAGGAATGCCTCGTTGGAGACCCAGCCGGGCGGCACCACCTCCGCCTGCAGCAGCGGCAGCACGACGTGCCCGCCGCCGAAGACCAGCGTGCCCGAGCGGTAGAAGGCGTCGAACAGCGCCAAGCCCTGGCTCCCGGTCGCCGCCGTGAGCGCCGGCACGGCCAGGAAGATCGCCGCGAACAGGGTCAGGGCGGCGGCGCCGCCCCGGCGCGTCACCGGAAAGCTCAGCCGGCCGGCAGGGGCGGGAGCGCCGTCGCGGCAGAACCTCAGGCCGACGGCCGCGCCCAGGACGATCGCGCCGATCTGGCCGAGCGAACCGCCGACGAACACCACGAGGGCCACGGCTGCCAGCGCAATCGCCGCGCGCTCGCGGTCGGGCGTCAGGGCGCGGGCCATGCCCCAGACCGCCTGGGCGACGACGGCGACCGCGACCAGCTTCAGCCCGTGCAGGACGCCCTCGGCCACGGGGCCGGTGAGGGCGGCGGCGCCGAGCGCGAAGGCGCAGAGCAGGGCGGCCGAGGGCAGGGTGAAGCCGCACCAGGCGGCGAGGCCGCCCAGCAGCCCGCGGCCGCGCAGCAGGCCGAGGGCGAAGCCGACCTGGCTCGAGGCCGGCCCCGGCAGGAACTGGCACAGGGCGACGAGGTCGGCATAGCCGGCCTCGTCGATCCATCGCCGCCGCTTCACCAGCTCGTCGCGGAAATAGCCGAGATGGGCGATCGGCCCGCCGAAGGAGGTGAGGCCGAGCTTGAGGAAGACGCGGAACACCTCGGCCGGCGAGGCGCGGTCCGGCGCCGCGGTCGCAAAGGATCTGTCGGGGGCGGTCATCGCGGCCTTCGCTCGCAGATTCGGGCGGCCCCACCGATAGGTGAGGCCCGCCCGCGTCGTCAACCGCGGATGATGACGCGTTTCCGCCTATCCCGCGGCGGTGCCGCTGTGGTTCGCCGCCGGCTGCGCCGGCCGCCTGGCCTGGCTCGGTGCCTTGGCTTTGCGGGCTTCGGCCTGGGCGATTTCGAGCTGCCGTCGCGCCCCGGCATGGGACGGCTCGAGCTCGACCGCCCGGCCCTGCACCAGCGCCGCCTCGTCCCACCGCTTCTGGCCGGCCAGCAGGTTGCCGAGATGGCGGTGCAACGAGGCATCGTCGGGCGCGAGCTTGATCGCCTTGCGTGCGGTCGAGAGCGCCTTTTCCATCTGGCCGAGCCCGGCGAAGGCCGCGCTCTGCTGCCGGTGCGCGCCGGCATGGCCGGGGTCGAGGTCGATCGCGCGGCGCAGCTCCACCACCGCGTCCTTCCAGCGCTTCCGGGTGGCGAGGAGGTTGGCGAGGTGGCGATACAGGCCGGGCTCGTCGGGGGACAGCTCGATCGCGCGGCGCGCGGCCGCCTCCGCCTCCGCCGGCCGGTCGAGCGCGGCCAGGGCGTTGCTCAGCTGCCGCCGGGCTCCGGCATGCGACGGCTCCAGCGCGATCGCGGTCTCCAGCGCCGCGACCGCCTCGGTCCAGCGTTTGTCGGAGATCAGCAGCGCGGCGAGGGCGCGGTGCAGATGCGGCCCCTCCGGATCATGCGCCAGGGCGCGCCGGCAGGCGGCGATCGCCTCCGGCAGCCGGTTCAGCTGCGACAGGACGGTGCTGTGCAGGTGATGCAGCCGGGAGTGGTCCTCGCCCTTGGCGATCGCCTCGGCGATCAGGCGCTCCGCCGCCTCGGGCTTGCCGGCGTTGATCAGGAAGCCGGCGCGCGCGGTCGTGGCGTTGGCGCTGCCCGCGAAGAGCCGGCCGATCTCGTCCGCCGTCGCTGCTGCCTCCTCGGCATGGCCGCAGCGCAGCAGGACGGTGGCGACCCAGGAGTAGAGCCCGACCAGGTCGCGCTCGCGGTCGAAGGCGGTGCGGATGGTGTTGGGCGGGTGGCCCAGCAGCTCCCGCGCCACCGCCGCCGCCCTGGCCTGCTCCGCCTTCGCCTCATCGGGCCTGCGCAGGTCGGTCAGGATCTCGGCCAGCAGCAGATGCAGGTCCGGGTCGAAGCGGTAATGCCGGATCGATTCGCGCAGGGCATCGGCCGCCTCGTCCAGGCAGCCACGAGCCCGCAGGATGCGCCCGAGCTGCTCGAACATCGACGACCGGGTGGAGGCGCGCAGCAGCAGCTTGCGCTTCAGCTTCTGCACCACATCGGGCGGGATCGGATCGCGGGCGTGGTCCTTTTCGGCCTCGTAGAGTCGGATCGCCGTCCGCTCGATCTGCTCCGCTTCGGCCAGGCTGCGGTCGAGCAGCAGGCAGCGCGCCAGGCTGTGGTGGAAATCCGCACGCTCCGGGTCGAGCGCCAGGGCATTGCGCCAGAACGGGATCGCCTCGGGCGCCCGGCCGATCGTCATCAGCATGGTGCCGGCCAGCGCCTGGGCCTCCGCCAGATCGGCCGGGGCGCGCGCAACCCAGTCCCGGGCCAACGCCCGGCCCTCGCCGTGGCGGCCATGACCCCAGAACAGCTTGAACAGCAACTCGGCCGCGTCGATCGATCCCGGGTCGAGCTCGAGGGCGCGACGGAGGCTGGCGACAGCCTCGTCGATCGCGCCGGTGTGCTGGGCCGAGCGGCCCATCTGGACATGGTACAGCGGATCGGCCTCGCGCAGGCGCTGCGCCTCCCGGGCCAGCCGGACGGCCTCGTCCTCAGCGCCCCCGTCCTTCGGGGCCCCCGCGCGCAGCAGCTTGCCGAGATGCAGAAGCGTCGCCGGGTGGCCGGGCAGCAGTGCGGCGGCCCGGCGGGCCTCCGCGATCGCCTCCTCGGTCCGGCCGCCGCGGGCCAGGGCCTCGCTCCGCACCCGGTGCCGGTAGGCGGTGACTTCGGCCGGCCGGGCGGGGGCCTCGACCGGCTGGTCATCCTCCCCGTCGGGGAAGACCCGGGCCAGGGTCCGACGCAGCTCCTCGTCGATCTCGAGATCCGTGCCGTCGCCCTGGAACAACTCGGTCCGCTTGGCGTCGGTCAGGTTCGAATCGACGTCCCAGCTGGTGTTGATCGGCTTGAAGTGGCGCAGGCCGACCTTGAAGCTGGCCTCGTCCGGGGTCATGCCGATGACGTTGTGGATCGCCCATTGCACGTCCTCCGGCGACTTGGCCGGCACCACCGCCCATTTCTCGGTGCAGGCGTCCAGGCGGCCCGCCTTCTTGTAGAAGAAGTGCCTGTGCCGGCGCTGCCGCGGCAGCTCCTCGGTCGTGTGGTTGTGGATCCACCAGCCGTCGAAGCGGATGAAGCCGGTGTCCGACTGCTCGGCGATCTCGAACACGCTCTGCCCGTCACGGGTGACGGCCAACTCGTCAATGTCGACGTTGATGACGCTGGCTGCCTTCCGGAAATGGCGCAGCCGGGCATGCTCGAAGGCCGCGGCCTGGCCGTAGAACGAATCCCAGATGCTGTAGGACAGCGGCCGGCGGCCGTCGAACACGCCCCATTTGAACGGCCAGGGGATGGTCAGCACCTCGATCGACGGATCGATCGAGCGCAGCGCGTCGTCGAGCTCGCGGACGTCGTAGGCGGTGGAGTTGTTGTCGTAGAGGACGACGCCGTTGCAGCCATGGCCGCGGGAGTAGTAGCGGACCCAGTCCTGGACCCAGGCGATGTCGTTGTCCTGGCTCATCGCGTAGATGCAGCGCCGGCCGGCGAAGATCTCGCTCAGATTGGGCTGCGGTGCCAGGAAGGCGCGGCCGAGGCTGGTATCCGCGATCAGTCCGGTGGTGCCCGGCGGGACCGGGACGGTGACGAGGTCGACCCAGCGCTTGTGCCGCACCTCGAAGGCACAGGGCTGCATCGAGGGCAGGGCGATGAAGCGGAACTGCAGCTCCGTCTCCAGGTTCAGGAGCGGCGGCCCGACCAGGCGGATCGCCTCGCCCGACGCATCCCAGAACACGTCGCAGAACAGGGTGGTGAAGTCGAAATCATCCTCGTAGCCCGCGTGCCGAAGGGTGGGCGGCCGCGGCGGCATGCGGATCGGGTCGTGGCTGAAGTCCAGGATCCACGGGGACAGCGCCGACAGCCGCCGGGGCGAGCTCTGGCCGCGGCGGAGGACCGGCCCGTCCCGGTCCTCCGCGTCCCCCGTCGCCGGCACGGACGCCGGCTGCGGCACCTCTGCGGCATAGGCATGGATCAGCCGGCGCAGCCCGTCCTCGACCGAGATCTCGGCCCGCCAGCCCAGCAATGCTTCCGCCCGCGCGGGATCGCCCCGGAAATGCGCCACGTCGAAAGTGCGGGGCGGGGCCGTGCGGATCTCGATCGGGGCCAGAGCGGCGGCTCGGGCCATCTCCGCCAGCTCGCCCAGCGACACGGCCCGGCCGCCGACATAGTGGATCGGCGGCAGCGCCCGGTGGCCTTCCTTCAGGCACTCGATCAGCAGCATCAGGCCGCGGCCGACATCCTCGACATGGGTGAAGTCGAAGGTGTTCTCGGCGCCCTCGATCGAGATCGTGCCGCCGGTCGCGGCCGCCCGGGCGAAGGCCGGCACCACCCGGTCGCGATGGTCGGCGGTGGAGCCGAAGACGTTGGAGAAGCGGACGATCGCGGTGGCGAGGCCAGCCTCGCGGGCGCGGCCCATGGCCGCCTCGGCGGCCACCTTGGACCGGCCGTAGATGTTGACCGGACTGAGCGGCGCATCCTCGGGCACCGGCAGCGTCGCCGAATCGCCATAGACCTCGCGGCTGCTGGCATAGATCACCCAGGGCCGGCGGCCGGCGGGCTGCTCCAGCGCGACCTTCAGCACCGCCTCGGTGCCGTTGACGTTGATGTCCCAGCACAGCTCCGGGTCGCGCTCGCCGGCGATGACGCGGGAAATGGCGGCAAGGGAGAGGACGCCGTCGCATCCGGCTATGGCCTGCCGCAGCTGGTCCAGGTTCCGGATGTCGCCATGGCCGGGCGTCCCCGGCTCATCGGCGATGTCGAAGGCGACCGTCCGGTGCCCGGCCGCCGCCAGGCATCGCATCATTTCCGTGCCGATCAGCCCGCGCGAGCCCGTGATGAGGATTCTCATGAAGGTCGGCGTTCCCATGCTCGAAGGCCGCAAGACGGCGCTCGCGCCCTCAGGTTCCACGCATCCGGGCGGAAGCTCGGCGATGAAATCTTTGTGTCGCTCGATGATCGGTCGCCGGAGCAATCGATTCGAAACGAAACCTTGATTTCGCCAGAGATTCGGCCGGAAGCCTTAAGGGTTCGAATTCAATCTTTGAGAGTTGGCTGTGTCAATAAAGTTTTTGTAAGGTTTTATGGGATGGTTTTCTCAGGAGATGAGGCTGAAATCTGTCCGGCTGCGGGCCGCCGGCAGCGATGCAGGGGCCGGCAGGCTTGGGAAGAAGGCATGCCAGCAGGACCGCAGGCCTGGAGGCGCGGTCGCTGATCTCAACAAAAAAGGGCCGGCCACGTGATGCGTGGCCGGCCCTCCGGGATCCTTACCTGCGGCTCGAGGCTGCGAAGCCCAGCCGCAAACCTGTCCGAAGCCTGCTACTTCGCTGGTGCGCTCGCAGCGATCCGGGGCTGTTGTCTTTCCGCATCGGCGGCATAGGCATGGATCAGCCGGCGCAGCCCGTCCTCGACCGAGATCTCGGCCCGCCAGCCCAGCAGCGTCTCGGCCCGCGCCGGATCGCCCCGGAAATGCGCCACGTCGAAGTTGCGGGGCGGGGCCGTGCGGATCTCGACCGGGGCCAGAGCGGCGCCCCGGGCCATCTCCGCTAGCTCGCCCAGCGACACGGCCCGGCCGCCGACATAGTGGATCGGCGGCAACGCCCGGTGGCCTTCGTTCAGGCGCTCCACCAGCAGGGAAAGGCCGCGGCCGACATCCTCGACATGGGTGAAGTCGAAGGTGTTCTCGGCGCCCTCGATCGAGATCGTGCCGCCGGTCGCGGCCGCCCGGGCGAAGGCCGGCACCACCCGGTCGCGATGGTCGGCGGTCGAGCCGAAGACGTTGGAGAAGCGGACGATCACTGTGGCCAGCCCGGCCTCGCGGGCGCGGTCGACCGCAGCCTCGGCGGCGGCCTTGGACCGGCCGTAGATGTTGACGGGTTCGAGCGGCGCATCCTCGGGCACCGGCAGTGTCGCCGAATCGCCGTAGACCTCACGGCTGCTGGCGTAGACGACCCAGGGCTGCCGGCCGGCCGGCTGCTCCAGCGCGACCTTCAGCACCGCTTCGGTGCCGTTGACGTTGATGTCCCAGCACAGCTCCGGGTTGCGCTCGCCGGTGATGACGCGGGAGATGGCGGCGAGGGACACGACGCCGCCGCATCCGGTCATGGCCTGCCGCAGCTGGTCCAGGTTCCGGATGTCGCCATGGCCGGGCGAGCCGGCCTCATAGGCGCTGTCGAAGGGAACCGGCTGGTGCCCGGCCTCGGCAAAGCGCCGCATGATCTCGGTGCCGATCAGCCCACGCGAGCCTGTGACTAGGATTCTCATAAGGGATTTCTCTCAAACCGTTGTCCGATGCGATGCCGGCGGCTGCCGACCAGCGTCCTGTTCAGGCTGTTCCGACTCTTCCTTCCATGGCCTGCGTCGCCCAGTTTACATGGGCAAAGAGCAAAACCCTATTTCCGTGAATCATATCCCCCTCCTTCATCAGGAGGCGCGAGAAATCCTAGTTACTGAGATTCCGCGCGCCGTAGCCCCCAAGTCTGATAGTGAAGTCCCGATACAGTTCGCCAAGTGGGCGGCGGACAACCTGTCTGTTTCGAAAGAAATTCCTTGGAGGTTGGATTTCAAGCTTTCTGTGCTTGGAGTGTCAAACGATTTTTGTGAGTTTTGTGGGCTTTTTTGAGGCAGAAGGACGGCTTGGATCGAGACGGCCGGGCGCAGCCGCGAAATGCGCGATGCCGCCGTTACCCGGCAGCTTCCTCGACGGTCTGCTCGATGGCGCCGAAGATGGAATGGCCCTGGGCGTCTTTCATCTCGATCCGCACCGTGTCGCCGAAGCGGAGGAAGGACGTCCTCGGTGTGCCGGACAAAATGGTCTCGACCATGCGCAGCTCGGCCAGGCAGGAATAGCCGAAGCCGCCCTGGGCGATCGGCTTGCCCGGCCCGCCATCCGAGTCACGGTTCGACACGGTGCCGGAGCCGATGATGGTGCCGGCGCCGAGCGGCCGGGTCTTCGCCGCATGGGCGGCCAGGGCCGGGAAGTCGAAGGTCATGTCGACCCCGGCATCGGCCCGGCCGAAGGGAGCGCCGTTCAGCTCGACCAGCAGCGGTCGGTGCAGCCTGCCGCCGTCCCAGGCGTCGCCCAGCTCATCCGGCGTCACCGCCACCGGCGAGAAGGCGGAGGACGGCTTGGACTGGAAGAAGCCGAAGCCCTTGGCCAGCTCCGCCGGGATCAGGTTGCGCAGGGACACGTCGTTGACCAGCATCACCAGCCGGATCGCCTTGGCCGCGGCCTCCCGGTCCGCCCCAGCCGGCACATCGCCGGTGACCACCGCGACCTCCGCTTCCAGGTCGATGCCCCAGGCCTCGCTTTCCATCCGGATCGGGTCGCGCGGCGCCAGGAAGGTGTCGGAGCCGCCCTGGTACATCAGCGGATCGGTCCAGAAGCTCTCCGGCATCTCGGCGCCGCGCGCCTGCCGCACCAGCGCCACATGGTTCACATAGGCCGAGCCGTCGGCCCATTGATAGGCGCGGGGCAGGGGCGACAGGGCCTGGTGCTCGCGGAACCGGTCGCTCGGCACGGCGCCGAGCTCGAGGTCATGGGCCAGCGCCTCCAGCCGCGGCCGCAGCAGGTCCCAGTCGTCGAGGGCGCGCTGCAGCGTCGGGGCGATGCCCCCGGCCACGGTGTAGCGGGTCAGATCGCGTGAGACGACGACGAGGCGCCCGTCGCGCGACCCGTCCCTCAGGCTGGCGAGCTTCATCGGCCGGTTCCTTCCCGAATTGTTTTATCGAACGTTCTTCTCCAGCCCGTTCCAGCAGGCCGGGTAGTCATCCTGCAACGTCGGCAGCTCCGCTGCATAGCGGGTCAGCTGCTGCGGGAAGCGGGTCTCGAACATGAAGGCCATGGTGCCGGTCAGCTTCACCGGCTTCAGCTCGGCCGTGCTGGCCTTGGCGAAGGCGTCGGTGTCGGGCCCGTGCGGCAGCATGCAGTTGTGCAGGCTCATGCCGCCGGGCAGGAAACCCTCCTCCTTGGCGTCGTAGCGGCCGTAGATCAGGCCCATGAACTCGGACATGATGTTCATGTGGTACCAGGGCGGCCGGAAGGAATGCTCGGCCACCAGCCAGCGCTCCGGAAAGATCACGAAGTCGACATTGGCCGTGCCCGCCTCGCCGGAGGGGGCGGTGAGCACCGTGAAGATCGACGGGTCCGGGTGGTCGAAGGCGATGGCGCCGACCGGCGAAAAGGTCCGCAGATCATACTTGTAGGGCGCGTAGTTACCGTGCCACGCGACGACGTCGAGCGGCGAGTGGCCGATGGTCGTCTCGTGGAAGGCGCCGCACCATTTCACCACCACGCGGTGCGGCGCGTCCTTGTCCTCGAAGGCGGCGACCGGGGTCTTGAAGTCGCGCGGGTTGGCCAGGCAGTTGGCGCCGATCGGGCCGCGGTCCGGCAGGGTGAACTTGGCGCCGTAATTCTCGCAGACATAGCCGCGCGACGGGCCGTCCACCAGCTCGACCCGGAACTTCATGCCGCGCGGGATCACCGCGACCTCGGCCGGGCCGATCTGCATCACGCCGAGCTCGGTGACCAGGCGCAGCGAGCCCTGCTGCGGCACGATCAGGAGCTCGCCGTCGGCATTGTAGAACACCTCGTCGACCATCGATTCGGTGACCAGGTAGACATGCGCGCCCATGCCGGCCTGGGTGAACACGTCTCCCGCCGTGGTCATGGTCCGCATCCCGGTCAGGAAGGTCAGCCTCTCGTCCGGGATCGGCGTCGGATCCCAGCGCAGCTGGCCCAGCGGCAGCCCGTGGCGGACGACATGGGGGGCCGTCTTCCAGTGCGGCAGGTCGATCTCGCGGAACCGGCCGACATGCTTCACCGACGGCCGCAGCCGGTACAGCCAGGACCGCTCATTGGTGCCGCGCGGCGCGGTGAAGGGCGAGCCGGAGAGCTGCTCGGCATACAGCCCGTAGGCGCAGCGCTGCGGCGAATTCTGGCCCTGGGGCAAGGCGCCGTCCAGGGCCTCGGTCTCGAAGTCGTTGCCGAATCCCGGCATGTAGCGGAGCGTCATCGCATCCTCCCGGCGGCTGTCATTGCGTCTTGCCTGGATGATCGTTTCATTTGAAACGAATATCAATGCGAATCTGTGGCCGCCGGAAACCGGCGGCCCGGGCCGCGGGATATCAGTCGTCGTTGACGGCCAGGCGGCGCAGCGGGGCGGGGGCGTGCAGGTCAGGCGGGACGCCGCGCCGACGCTTGGCCGCCAGCAGCGATTCCGCGATCTCCCGCGACCGCACCGCCAGCACCGAGAGCAGCGTGTCGCTGAGCCCGTGCGAGGTCTCGGACTGGCCCTGCAAGTGGATCTGCGGCCGGAACTCGGGCCGGGTGCGCAGGCGGTAGTCGCGGTCGACCGCGAAATCCTCGATCCAGGGGGCCAGCGGCGACAGGAGGCGGCGTCCGCCGTCGCGCTCGTAGCCGGTGGCCAGCACCACCGCGTCGTAGCCGCGCCGCGCCGCGGTGCCGGCGAAGCCGTCGCGAACGGTCAGCTCGACCGCCTCCGGACCCGCCGCCGCCTCGGTCACCTCGCAGCGCCCGCACAGCGACAGCCGCGCCGGCCCCTGCACCTTCTGCTGGTACAGGATGCCGTAGATCCGCTCGATCAGGTCGGCGTCCACCACCGCGTAGTTGGTGTTGCGGAACTCGCGGATGATCGCGTCGCGCTGCGCCTCGCCCTGGCCGAAGACGTAGTCGGTGAAGCCGGGGTTGAAGATCTCGTTGACGAAGGGGGTGTCGTCGGCCGGCTTCAGCGCGTGGCCGCGGAAGAGCAGGTCGATGCCGAGCTGCGGGAACCGGCCATGCAGGTCGAGCGTGATCTCCGCCGCGCTCTGCCCGCCGCCGACCACCGCCACCCGGGCGGAGGGGCGGCGCGCCAGGCCCAGCCCGTGGATACGGTCGAGATAGAAGGAGGAGTGGAAGACCCGCGACTCCCCGCGGAGCCTGGCGAAGGCGGTCGGGATGCGCGGGCTGCCGCCGGTGGCGACGACCAGATTGTGCGTCCGGCGCACGGTCTCGCCGCCCGACGCGGTGCGCGACCGCACGCGCAGCCCGGAGACGACGCCCTGCGCCGTCTCCGGCTCGACCGCCGTCACCTCCTCGCCATAGCTGCAATGCTCGGCGAAGCGGGCCGCGACCCAGCCGAGATAGTCGTTGAACTCGACCCGGCTGGGGAAGAAGGTCTTGCGGTTGATGAAGGCCTCCAGCCGGCCCTTCTGGTGCAGGTAGTTGACGAAGGTCAGCGGGCTGGTCGGGTCCCGCAGCGACACCAGGTCCTTGAGGAATGAGATCTGCATGTCGCTGTCCGGCAGCAGCATGCCGCCGTGCCAGGTGAAGCCGGGCTGCCTCTCGATGAAGTGATGGCTCAGCGCCGCCCCGCGCTGGCGCAGCGCCTCGTCCAGCGCGATGGCGAGGGCCAGGTTCGACGGGCCGAAGCCGACGCCGATGACGTCGTGGATCGCGTCCTGGCTCATCGGCTCGTCACCGGCTGGGCGGCGGGGGCGGCCGGCAGCCACAGCCGGTCGAAGAAGAAGCGTTCGCGCAGCAGCATCACCAGCGCCGCCCGCTTGTGCGGGAAGTCGAAGGTCTTGACCCGCACGAAGCCGGAGGTCTCGAGGTTGCGGATCTGCTGGTGATGCGCCGCCGCCGGCTCGCCGACGATGCGCTGGGTGCGGCAGTCGTCGAGCAGCATGTAATGCGTCAGCGAGGGCAGCCAGGCGCTGATGAAGCTGCGGCCGCGATAGGCATCCTCGCCGACCACGACGTGCCAGCCGCGGTCGTAGTCCTGGACGTCGTAGAACGGCGCCAGGCGATTCTCGCGGGCCCAGTAGATCTCGAAATAGGCGAAGGGCGTGCCGTCGAAGGTGGCGATCAGCGGCACCATGTGCGGGTCGGCGATCAGCCCGGACAGGTAGCGGCGGTGCTTCTCCAGGTCGCCGTCCTCGTTCCAGAACGCGGCGACCCGCGGATCGTTCATCCATTTGTGCAGGTGACCGAGATCGTCCTCCACCGTGGCGGCGCGGAAGGCGATGGTCTGCTCCAGCCACGGGATATAGCGGGCATAGACCGTGCCGCGCGGCTTCGGCGGACGCTGCGGATGGCGCTTGCCGTCGGTCATGACGTGGCGCTGCGGGAAGGCGGGCAGGTCGGGTCGGCCGTGCCAGAGCTCGGCCTGCTGCATGAACAGCTCCGGCAGCACGGTCAGCGGGGCCGTCGCTGTCTCGACCGCGACTCCGCGGCGGCGCAGCGTGTCGGCCAACTCCTCCGCACCGCCGCCGAGGTCGAGCGCCAGCCGTTCCAGCTCGGGGGCCCAGGCGAAGGCGGCTTCGATGGCGGCGTTGAGGCCGCGGAGCGCAGCGTCACCCGATCCGGCGGGGCCGGTCACCGACAGCCGTCCTTCGGCCAGGCGGAGCGCCAGCGGCGCGGCGCCGGCCTGCCGCACGGTCAGCGAATCGCCGTGGCGTGACGTCGTCACGGGAGCCCGGGTGGCGGCGTAGGACAGGAAGGTCGTGCCGGGCTGCGGAATGGGTATGGCGTCCATCGTCTTCTCCTTCCGCGGCCGCGAGACTCTGCCGATTCCGGCGCGTCGGCGGCCGCCGGCAAGCGGCGGATTCGTCTCGTCTGGTCGGCTCGCCTCTTCCCGGACGAGGGACAGGGAAGGGCGAAAACGGGCTTGACTTGCAGTGCAACTGCAAATCATTATCATTCATAGCCAGAAGGAAACGGGAAGTCCAGGCGCGTTGTCGGCTCCTGATCGATCTCCTTCAAGCCACCGGAAAGCGCAGAAGACCAAATCAAGATGCCAGGCCGAAACCAATTCGGCGGGGCGTCGTGTGGCTGCATCTGCAAGATCCGTAAAATTATCTTTATCTCTGCATGCGATATCGGCGAGGAGCGCCTGATGGCCTTCGATCGGGACGACACCGTCTTTCACGTCGTGGTCAACCACGAGGAGCAATATTCGATCTGGCCCGACTACAAGGAGATCCCCGAGGGCTGGGTCGCCGTGGGCAAGACCGGCCCGAAGCCGGAATGCCTGGCCTATATCGCCGAGGTCTGGACCGACATGCGGCCGCTGTCGCTGCGCCGGCACATGGACGGCCCGGCCGCCGCGGACGCGTCCCAGGCCGACGCGGCGCAGTGATCGGATGAGCGCCGTCGCCGCCCGGCTGTTCTGCCTGCCCTATTCGGGGGCCAGCGCCATGGTCTATGCGCGCTGGTGCAGGGCGCTGCCGTCCTGGCTGGCGGTGCATCCGGTCGAGCTGCCCGGCCGCGGCACCCGCGCCGGCGAGCCGCTGGCGACCGATCTGCGCGGCCTCGCCGCCGATCTGGCCGGGGAGATCGAAGATGCGATCGACGGGCCCTATGCCTTGTTCGGCCACAGCCTGGGCAGCCTGCTGGCCTTCGAGCTGGCGCATGTCCTGCGTGAGCGCGGCGCGCCGCCGCCGATGCTGCTGTTCGCCTCCGGCAGCGAGGCACCGGCGATGCGCGACGACCGCGACCTGGCCAGGCCGCGCAGCGATGCCGAGCTGATCGCCGATCTGCGCGGCTACCGCGGCACGCCGGAGGAGGCGCTGGCCGATGCCGAGCTGATGGCCATCGTCCTGCCGGTGCTGCGGGCCGATTTCCTGCTGGCCGGCGGTTATGTCTACCGGCCACGCCCGGCGCTGCCCTGCCCGGTGCATGTCCTCGCCGGCACCCGCGACGATCTCGGCCGCCCGGCGCTGGAAGCCTGGGGCAGGGAGACACGCGGCGACTTCGCCCTCGACCTGTTCGAAGGCGACCACTTCTTCATCCACTCCCGTCAGGCGGAGGTTCTGGGCGTCCTCGACGCTGCCCTGTCGCGACGGATGAACGGCGGCCCGGCCGCCCTGTCCCGCGCCGGCGGATCGCCCGCCGGCCGGACGCTTCAGTGAGTGCCCACGCCATGGATGCCAATAACCCGCATTTCTCACACTCCCTGTGCCCTGCGCCAGCGTCCCAGGCCGGCAGGGCAGGAGCCGCGCGCAGCGCGATGCAGCGCATCGGGCAAGCGCGGCGACGCACCCTGCCGGCCTGGGACGCTGGCCCGGAGGGTCGCCTTGCGGCGGCCGCCTGCGGGCGCGGGCCGCTCGACCGTA